>JAJPJO010000004.1 GCA_021324135.1 Pseudomonadota bacterium | reverse complement strand
GGCTCTCACCTCCAGTTGTTGAACATGCGTGGCACACAAAAGAAAACCGCCTTTCGGCGGAAACATAGATGGTGGGCGAGGTGGGACTTGAACCCACACGTATTGCTACACTAGATCCTAAGTCTAGCGAAAACCATATTTCTGAGTTTCCATTAATTTCCCTCTTTTCCTGAAACTCAAGCCAGATGAGCCTTTTTGAATTTGCATCCTGGCAACCAGGGTGCTAAACTGGGTCTCAGGTGGTGATCCAATGGTGATCCGAAATTTGGCCAAAAACACTAGATTCTGGATCTAGTGTTTTTGAAATCGGCGAGTTTTACGCGCTAGATTTTGGATCACCAAACCAAAAAAGATCGATTTTCAAAAAGTTGGATCACCATGGATCACCAAACTAGACCTTTGATCTAGCGGGCGATCCAATGCGCTAGATCTTAGATCTACCGCATTAGAAGTGGTGATCCTGGTGATCCAAGAAGTCTACTGTGTTTGGAGCGGGCTGATGGAAGAGACCGAAAAAAGGAAGAGGCAAAGGATCAATACCGATGCGTTTTGCCTAAGCGTGAAGGAAGATGGCATACATTGCGACTCTCTTGTGAAAGGGTTTTGCCTGCGTGTGCGCGGTGAGTCGAAAGTGTTTATCGCACGCGCGAAGTTGCATGGAACCAGGCAGACAGTCTTGGTGACGATCGGCCCGTATCCCACCATCAGCCCCAAGAAAGCGGAGAAGGATGCAAAAGATTATTTGTACCAGCTATCGAAAGGGATCAACCCCAATCAGGAGCGCAAAGACGCTGCTGCCAGAATCGATGCTGAGCAAGCAGCCGCTGAGCAAGAGGCGAAGGCTAATGAGATAACGCTGGGCAAAGTATTTGCCGATTACCTGCAATCACGGAAATTGAAGGATAACACCGCATACATATATAAATGCACCCTTCGCAGTACAGTGGCTGACTGGTTCGATCTCCCGCTAGCGGAGATCAAGAAAGATATGATCGAGCGGCGCCATAAGAGCATAAGCGATAAAGGACACAAGGGGCACGCTGATCACGCAATGAGAATTGTGCGTGCACTGTTTACCTATGCCAAGATCACTTACGAGCATCCGAACGGCGATCCGATTATTACAGCCAACCCGGTGACCCGGCTTTCGCAGGCGCGCATCTGGAATAAGCAGACGAGAAGACAAAGCGTGATCAAGAGCCATGAGCTGAGCGCATGGTGCAAGGCTGTTATGGGTTTGGAGAACAAGACAGTCAGAGACTACTTACTGCTGCTGCTGTTCACAGGATTGAGGAAGAATGAGGCGGCAGAACTGTTGTGGGAGAACGTGGATCTAACAGGAGCAACACTCTTAATTCCGGATCCGAAAAATCGGCAACCACACATGCTACCACTCACGCCCTTCTTGAAGGAGATGCTGACAAAGCGATGGGACGGCAGAGAAAATGAATATGTCTTTCCTGGGCAAGGGGAAAAGTATCGATACATCCGCGACGTGCGACACCACATGGACTTAGTTACAGAGAGTTCGAAAGTGAAGTTCATGCTTCACGATCTTCGCCGAACCTTTCTCACTATCGCCGACGCACAAGACCTCTCGGCGTATGCCATCAAGAAGCTCGCCAATCACAAGATGGCTGCTGATGTCACTGCTGGTTACATTGTTTCGGACGTAGAAAGGCTGCGAGATCCGATGAACAAGATTCACATGTTCATCGAACATAAAGTCGGTAAAGGGATCCTCGTTCTATCAGATCAGGAAAAGTCCAAGGTCGCGAAGGTTGATGTTTCGAAGAAGCGCGCGAAAAACTGAGACCGCCCGGGCGCCTACTAAATTGACAAACTGGTTGGGAAATTATACCATATCTTTGTATGGGTTAGTGAGCGTTGCGGAGGTAACTGAGGTTCAAACTCTTTATAATGCCGTTGATCTGTCAACGCGCGACGTACTGGCACATTGAATCAGACATATATCTATCACATTACTGATGCAAGCAATCTCCCGCGGATTCTTGCCAGCGGCGGGCTTCTGTCAAAGTCAGAAATCGATAGGTCCGGGACCACGTATGAAAACATCGCCTACGATGGAGTACAAGATCGGCGCTCAACGACTAGGGTTCCTTGCGGAGCAGGCGGTGTGCTTCATGACTATGTGCCATTCTATTTCGCACCAAGGTCGCCGATGTTGCTGGCGATACACGGCGGAAACGTTGAAGGTTACGCCGGCGGACAAGAATCAATCATCTATTTGGTCAGTACGGCTCAGGCGATTAAGGAGGCATCGAGTCAATTCGTATATACGGACGGACATGGCATCATGGCGATTACAGATTTCTTCGACGACTTAAGCGACCTAAACAAGATTGACTGGGAGATAATGAAAGAGAGGTACTGGGCTAACACGCCCGAAGATGGAGACAGAAAGCGGCGTCGTCAAGCTGAGTTTCTTGTTCACAAATTTTGTCCGTGGACAGTTGTGAAAATGATCGGAGTACTAAATCAAACTGCGGAGAATCAAGTACTTGAGCTCATTTCCAAGGAATCGTATAAGCCTGAGGTAAAGGTGAAAGGAAATTGGTACTACTAGGAGAGGACCTAATGAATGCTTGAGTTTGGAAAAGGCAATCTGCTTAAGGCTGACGCTGAAGCTCTCGTCAATACCGTCAATTGCGTTGGTATCATGGGCAAGGGCATAGCGTTGCAATTCAAACAAGCGCATCCAGAGAACTTTAAAGCGTACGAACGAGCATGCCGCGCTGGTGAAGTGCAACCAGGCAAAATGTTCATTGTTCCTACAAATAACTTGTTCAATCCAAAGTACATCATCAACTTCCCAACGAAGCGACATTGGAAAGGGAAATCCAAACTTGAGGATATTAGGGCAGGATTAGCAGCATTGATTACTGATGTCCAAGAGCTAGGTATCACCTCAATTGCTGTGCCGCCCCTTGGCTGTGGACATGGCGGGTTGAATTGGTCCGACGTTAAACCTCTCATTGAAGACGCATTTTCAAAAGTACCATCCGTCCGAGTTCTTTTGTTCGAACCCACAGGAACTCCTGCTCCCGCAGACATGCCGATTGGAACCAAGACTCCTGCATTGACTCGGGCACGAGCAATGTTGATTCGCTTAGTCGACATTTATGGCATACCCGGCTACGAGCTGACTCTGTTGGAGATACAGAAGCTCGCATATTTCCTGCAAGTATCTGGTGAACCGCTGAGGCTCCAGTACGTCAAAGAGAAGTTTGGGCCG
>JAJPJO010000485.1 GCA_021324135.1 Pseudomonadota bacterium | reverse complement strand
GCGCGCAACGTCAACGGGCGCATCACTCTCACCCGAAAGGGGATCAAGTAGGCGCCGGCACACGAACCAGAAGGCGACATACTGGTTCGCGCATCTTTCTTGTCGCTACACGGAAGTAGTTTGGGGGGACACCCAAAGTCCTCACTGCTACATTCCGTCTTGAGCGAAGAGTTACTATAACTATACGTACTATAAGATGACTTCGAAGCGACGAGGTCCGAGGTCCGAACACACGAGGACGTTCGGACATAAGCAGCAAGGTCCGAACATAATGCGTGGCTGTCCAAATCATGGAAGTGATATTGATGTGATTAGATAAAAACACTGTCAGGATGCCGTTGCCGATTTTGAAGATGCTCAACAGTCGTTGAAATCATCGTCGTTCATTGCCTAGCTTTATTGCATCTTCAAATGCCATCAGCTCGGTGATTGCTCTTACCTCTTACACCGATTTCGTTTTACACAAAAGCACATCGCTTCGCCCACACCGATTTGTGCAGGTGTCGTGTGAACACCTGCCTTGATGGCGCTCAGTCGATCTCAGTCATATGAGAAGGGAGGCATAATATGCAGAGTCGATGGACCTCCGTCGGGCGTGTTGCCGGTATGTTGCTGCCGCTGTTCGCCAGCCGCGACAATCCGGATGACCTGGGAACCGGGGACACTGCTTCTGCAGAACCGTTAATGGCAAGCCTGAAGGACCTCGGAATTCGCTTGTGGCAGCATCTGCCTATTGGCGAAACAGACATGGACAACAGCCCGTATTCCCCGATTTCCTCTCAGGCTCTCAACTGGCTCACCCTCGCCTTTGCACCGTCCGTGGTGCCCGGACTTTCGCCCGATCATCTCTCCGCCTTTGCACACCGTCCGTTTCAAGAAGCCGGCACAGTCAACTACCGGCTCGTTCGCCGCATCAAACGCGCCTTGCTCGAGGCTGCCTTCGCTAATTTCGAACGCGGGGCGCACGTCGCTTCCGAGCAGGTTGTGAGTTTCGAGGAATACGCCCATGAAAACGAGTGGTGGCTGCCTCAGTACGCCACTTTCCACTTCCTCTTTGATGCCCATGGTCACAGCGATTGGACGAAGTGGGGCGCTGACATGCAGGAGTACGACTGCGCATGCAAGGTTCTGAAGGCGGGCAGCCAGTGCAACGCGCTGGCACGAGCACTGCGTTTCTGGAGCTATGTGCAGTGGCTCGGCGATCGGCAGTGGCGCGCTGTAAGAGCGGCCGCCGATCGGCTCGGCATCCGGCTGATGGGCGACATTCCCTTTGGCATCTCGCTGCGCAGTGCCGATTACTGGGCTTTTCGCCATCTCTTCGAGCCTGGCGTGTCCGGTGGTGCGCCTCCTGAGCGCGACTCCAGCGATGATTTTTGCCGGCGCTGGGGGCAAAACTGGGGCATTGGTGTCTATCGCTGGTCCAGCCACTCGGCGCAGCACTATATGTGGTGGCGCCGCCGCATCGAACGCGTGCTCCGCTACTTCCACATCTTCAGGCTCGATCACGTTCTCGGCTTCTTCCGCCTCTACTCCTTCCCCTGGTGGCCATGCCGTAATGGTGAGGTTCTCTCGCTGCACAACGATGAAGTGGCAAGGCGTTTCGGACAACCGCGTTTCCTGCCGGGTCCGGACGAGGGCGAGCAGAGCCACATCAACTGCGAGCACGGCAAGAAGATTTTGGGCGCGATTCTCAAAGACGGCGAGCTCATGGTCGGCGAAGACCTTGGCGCGGTGCCGTCTTATCTGCGCGCCGCTCTGCGCGACCTCAGCATTCCGGGCTTCTTCATACCATGGTGGGAACGAGACGGTGACGGTTCCTACCGCTCGCTCGACTCGATGCCCGAGGACGCTGTCATCACCTACTCGACCCATGACCACCCGCCCATCGCTCGCACTTACGCTCAGATGGTGCAGCGCTGGAAGGGAAAGGATGGCGATGCCGGCTGGCGCGAAATGCAGCGCCTCATGCGCCATCTTGGGCGCGATCCCGAGCAGCCCCCGACTGACTACAGCTGGGACGTGCATCGCTCCTTCTTGAGGACGGCGTTGTTCTCAAAAGCGCGCCTGGCTCTGTTTAACGTAACCGATTGGCTGGGACTTCTTGCCCCGCAGTTCAATGAGATCGGTGTCGCCGCCGATTGCAATTGGACCGCTCGGCTGTCCATGCCTCTGTCTGAGTACAGAGTCAACCAGGCTTTCGGCCACAAACTATCCGATCTGGCAGCGCTCGTGCAACAGAGCGGTCGCTGCTGAGCGCAGCTGTCCAACAGACGGTTGCCTGCAGTGCAAGGCTGCCGGAGCCGCAGCCAATGGTCTGGCTGATACCCTACAGGGTATGAAAAAACGAAATTTTTCGTACCCTGTGTGGTATCAACATCCCCTTTCCAGCCGGTGGAATTTTTTTTAGCGAGCGGGGCACCAAATACGGTATTGTATATGGTGCTATGAACGGAGGCGCCCTGCGGCTTGCTGGCGACAAAATCTCAGCGGCTTTCTCGGCTGCAATGACAATTTGTAGACCCGACCATTGTCATGATTCAGCCAGGCGGCAGCTCAAATACAGGTAGTCATTCATTACTTCTTGATTTGCGGACTTCGGCTAAGCTTGAAAACCTGTCCCGGCGCGGCGATGAAATTCAGCCTGCCATGACGCTTTTGGGCGCTTCCTTCCCTTCTTTAACTTGCTCTAAGAGCATATACATTGGCACGATCGGATCAGTAAGTTCTTCTCATAGCTTTAATTCAGTTTCCTTCAAGCTCAAACTCGCTGACTGCTCGAACAAGTTGACTATTAAAACTCAGGTCAATGACCTTCGGCGTTTAGCGGGCAAGAGCTGATGTGCTCATAGACACGAACTCAGATCATCAGGAGTCTGAATATGCAACAGGTGCTAGGGGGCGCCAGTATTGCCGGCTTATTCGTCATGGCATTGTCTCTGGGATGGGCACTGCAAACCTGGCGAAACAAGCGGCGATCGGCACAATACAGAGCGGGCAAGTTGGCATACCGCTTTTGCCCGAACTGCTCTGAGCGGCTTGAGAAGCGGATGATCGAGGACCGCGAAAAGCTGGCCTGTCCAAGCTGCTCTTTTGTTTTCTGGAACAACCCGATTATGGTCGGCGTTGCTCTCATCCCGTTCGGCCCTGACGGCAAGGATGGCATCGTTCTGGTCAAGCGCAAGTACAACCCCAGGAAGGGAAAATGGGCTTTGCCGGGCGGTTTTGGCGAGCCGAACGAACACCCTGAGGGAACCAGCAAGCGCGAGTCGGGCGAGGAAGTATGTCTTGATATCGAGATTGCTTACTTGCTGATGGTTGACTCTCCTCCGGATGCCAACCAGACCATCGTCTTCTACATCGCCAAACCGGTGACGACGCTGCCTGCGCCCGGCAGCGAAGCCGAGGAAGCGCGTGTGTTCAAGCTCGACGAATTGCCGGAAGAGATCGCGTTCTCAACACACGCAAAGGCGATTGCTTTGTGGAAAACGTGGCTGAGCAAGCCGGAGTTGATTCCACCGTGGCTGAAAATCGCCTGATTGCCTGAACTCTCGCTCACGGGTGTGGAGGTCAGGCAGGAAGTTCACTCAAGCTAACCCCTCCCACCCAGCCTTTGTGCTCAGGGTCGAGGATGAAACCCGAGGTCGGTCATGAATGCAATGAAAACCAACGACAGGCGCTTGCGACGCATCGGCGCCTATCTGCTTCCTTACTGGAAGTCCGCTCTTTTCGTTCTCGCCCTGACTCTCTCGATTGCATTGCTCAATGCAGTCGAGCCCCTCATCTACAAGGCGATTTTCGATCGTCTTGGCGATGGTGTGAGCAAGCTGGGCGACAATCCCTACCACTTTCTCTTCCGCTCAGGAGCGGCTCTAGTAGCGCTTCTCCTCGTCAAAGAGTTGGTGGAAATCGTAACCAACAACCTGTACTGGCGGCTGCAGCTCAAGGTGAAATTCGACTTGCTTGGCGCATCCGTGGCACGGATTTTCAATTTGTCGATGAACTACCACCAGAATGAAACTGGTGGCATCGGCGCTTTGATGACCAAGCTCGATCGGGGCATAAACGGCTTCAGCCAGGTGCTTTTCGACGTCAGCTTTCAGATCTTGCCTAGTCTCGCTTACCTGATCTGCACTCTCGTCTTCATGTTGTCGCTCTCCTGGAAGCTCAGCCTGGTCGCTGTTGCCTTCACGCCAATCCCGGCTGTGATTGGTTTGTGGGCAGCGGAGATAGCAAGCCGGCGCGAGAAATCGCTCCTCGGCAAATGGATGAGCATCTATGCGCGGCTTCAGCAAGCGCTTGGTCTGATCAAAACGGTCAAAGCCTTCGGCATGGAGGACGGCGAATGCTCGCGATTCCTCGGCGGTGTGAAGGATGCGAACCAGCTTGTGGCGCGCGGCGTCAAGCAGGACTCTCTGTTTGGCGGGGCTAAGAATCTGGTCACGGGTATCGGCAGGCTGGCTGTGTTTTTGTACGGCGGCGTGCTGCTTGTGCGCGGAGAGATAACTGTCGGAACGCTCGTTGCCTTCATAACCTACACCGGCGCACTCTATGCTCCTGTGCTGGGGTTGGCGGGCTTTTATGAAGCTTTCCGCAAGGCCCGTGTCTACCTTGACACCATATTCGATATCATCGACACCCGCGACCAGATCGAGGAGAGCCCGAATGCTATCACGCTCCAGGAGTGTCGAGGCAATGTCGGCTTCGAATCAGTCTGCTTCGCATATGGTGGCACGTCGGCAAACGAGCCCAGCCGGCCGCAGGCGATCCTCAAGGGCGTCAGTTTTGCAGCAGAGCCAGGCCGAATGGTGGCACTGGTCGGGCCGAGCGGTTCGGGCAAGTCGACGATCATGGATCTGATCTGTCGTTTCTACGATCCGATTTCCGGCGCAGTCACTCTCGATGGCATCGACGTCCGCCAGTTATCGCAAAAGTCGCTGCGCTCGCACGTTTCAATGGTATTGCAGAACACGCTTTTGTTCAGCGATACGATCTGGAACAACATCAAGTGCGGCAGGCCGGATGCCACTGATGAAGAGGTGATCGCGGCGGCTAAGGCAGCCAATGCGCATCAATTCATCATCGCCAAGGAGAAAGGCTATGATACCGAGGTTGGTGAGCGGGGAGACAAGCTCTCGGGTGGAGAGCGCCAGCGCATAGCCATTGCCAGAGCCATTCTCAAAGATCCGGCAGTCTTTATCTTCGATGAGGCAACCTCCAACTTAGACTCTGAGTCGGAGGCCCTCATCCAGGATTCAATCGACCGCCTGGCCAAGAAGAAGACTGTGTTCGTCGTCGCTCATCGTTTGTCCACTGTGAAGAACGCGGATCAAATTCTCGTTCTTCAAGACGGCCGGATCAGAGAGCGAGGACGGCATGCAGAGCTTATCTCGGCGAACGGGATTTACCGGGCGCTCGTTGAGAAGCAAGACCTCGGTCTGCAGGGAATGGTTAACAGGTAACTGATTGCCAGGAGCGCGCGGGCTTGTGGGGCGGATATTGCTTCATTGCAAGCACCGCCTTGCGGTCCGCTCGCTTCTGGCAAAATTTATTTTGCAGATGACTTGAAAACGAGAAGAAAAAAACGCGCCGTGCTCACACGACGCAAATGCAGAGTTCATGACACCTCGATCTGAGGAATCATGCTCTTTGCCTGGGAGTCTATATGAATCGCAACCACAAATCACTGCTGCCGGAGATTGCCTCGGCGGCGCTCGTTGTCACGCTC
>JAJPJO010000195.1 GCA_021324135.1 Pseudomonadota bacterium | reverse complement strand
TCCAGTGATCTCCTCTCTTCTCCTTGCGTGTCCACACCGAACGCAAACGTGAACGTGCATCAGTCCGGGAGTGGAGCCATGCCTCGATATCCGCCCAGAGAGCACGTCGCCATTTTCGACTTCGTTCTGGTTGCGACGATCGATCAGAGAAGGCATCCGGCAATCTCCCCCCTTCCTGAAAACGAACTTGCGGGCTTCACCTCTCGGTGGTCTACACCTCGATAAGGCACTCTCGAATAGGTTTTGGGGCTACACATCAGAAGTTTTTATTTCATCTAACGGCGCTATGTAGTTGCCTATAATGTCGTTACTGGTGGTCAAATCCCCCTCCGGGCCAACGCTCGCGACACCGCCAATGGAACCGCACTGGGAAGACCTGACTTGGAGTTGGGCCCGGAGCTCGGGCCACGATGCTTCCGATCAGAGGCTGGAATCCGCCGCGAAAGCGGCCTGGCCATATGCCCTGCTGTGCGCGTGGACCTACCTGAATGATCGAGATCTCGGACACGATCTGATGGAGCATGCTGTCCGCAACGCGGGCGAGTATCTTTTACGCCATCCGGACAGCACCGTACAGAAACTCACCGCTCGCATCCGAAGCGTCATCCGCCGTCGCGCCAAGCAGATTGCGCATCAGCGGCGTCGAGAGGTTGCGTCTGGCTCCCTTCTGGACCTTGAGCATTTGCGCGCCTCGGCAGGAGAAGTGGAAGAGAGCGCGATTGCGAGTGAACTCTTTTCGCGGCTCTCGCCATTTGCCCAGAACGTCCTTCACCGGCGCGAGTTTGGCTACACCTGGCGCGACATCGCGGCGGAGTTGGATTTGGATCACACGGTGGTGCGCCGTGCATATTTCCGGGAGTTACAATCGTTGCTGCGCAGTCTCTCCCGACCTGGAGAACCTCCTCGATGAATTGGTTTGGACTCAGGTCCTCGCGAGGCGAGGACAAATTTGAGGCGTGGATAAAGCGGCTGCATGAGCAACGAGTTGCGTCCGGTCAGACTCAGCCTGTCGGTCCATGCCCCGACGAGGAATTTCTGCGCGGCTTGGCCAAACGCTCGCGGGCAATTTCCCTGAGCGACGCAAGGATCGATCATGCGGCTACCTGTCCCAAGTGCATGAGCCGGATCGTAGCTCTTCGGAATGGAAATAGGGATCGAAGCCGGAAACTTGCCTACGCGCTCGCTGCAGTGGCGTGCTTGCTGCTTACAGCAGGGCTGTTCGGATGGCTCCACATAAGAGAAAATCGCCAACAGGCCCTGGCACTCGCCCAGCCGGTATCGAAGACGGTCGATCTCTGGAATGCTGATACCAACAGAGGCCAACAGACAGGCCATTTGCAGTCGGTAGAGCTTCCTGCCGCAGTCGTACAGCTAACCGTCATACTGCCGCGATTCAGCCCCTCCGGACAATATCTGATCGCTGTCACCCGGAAGGAAGATGGTACAGGTGTCGTCGCGGAGGGGCTTGCGCCGACAGTTTCCTCAGGGCAGCAGCTGAAAGTATCGGTTGCTCTCGACCTTCGCAAAGTGAAGGCTGGTGCGTACTTCCTCTGCACTACGCACGAGCAGGATCAGGCGGCGTACTACTACCCTCTGCAAATCAAGTAATTCAAGATTTACCAGTCAGATTGCTTTCCATTCGTAAACATGTTGCTTCGCAAATCAAAGGTTTGTACTAACTGGTGAACAGAGGTGGAAGCAGTCATTGAAGTGAAGCTTGTATGAGGTATAGGGTCCGTGTGATGGTCGCTCAACGTTCTTTGACAATCAGGCACTCCCATTGTTAACGGACAAGACAATATATTGTGCACGACCGTATCGCACTCCATGATGACGAACTCGACAGCATCGCAAACCCGCTCGACGCCGCTGCTGTTGGCGGGGTACGGTGGACTGATTTTCATTGCCACATTCATCACATTAAGCTTTTTCGCTCATCCTTACCGGCCATTGCGGGATTCAATCAGCGCACTGGAACTGACTCAGGTAGGCGTCCTGCAACAGGCTAACTTCATACTATTTGGCATCTTATTGTGCCTGTTTGCCTGGGGGCTCCGGCGTGAGCTTCAGAGAGGGTGGGGAGTATTTGCAATTCCTTTTTTCAGGGCCTGGCGGGTGTTGCAGTTGTGGGGGATGGGCTGCTCCTCCGCCCTGTACCTCACATGATTTGTGACTTGATCGCCTTCAACTCCACCCTGTGCGTTCTGTTTACCTTCGCTTGGCGAGTACGACACGATCAACGCTGGCGCGGATGGCCGACTGGTTCCGTCCTGACGGCGGTAGCCATGATGGTTTGCTTGTTCCTATTCGGCCTACTGGATCATCTTCATGGTCCCGCCGGACTGATGGAAAAATTGGCCACGGCAGTCCGAACGCTGTGGTCTGTTGTGCTTGTGTCACGGCTTGTGTCTGGCGCCAGCCTAGCGCCGGATGGCGACTTGCCTTTCGTGCAGGGGCAATGACTCGACCTGGATTTTGGAGAGGCTCTGTAAAGAACTCAAGCTGAGAGCCCACTGGTTTGTGGAATCCCTGGCGCCTCCAGCGGCGGGGAGCATGCCTTCAAATACCAAAAGGTAGTGCCGCTTTGACTAGATGTGAGTGGCCTGTCTTCTGAGAGGCCCGCTCAGTGGAAGTCGTGCGAGTGGACGGCGAGCTGCTGGCTGGAGAGGGTGCGGAGTCTTACAGCCTTGACGTGGATGACGCCGTCGACATTCTGGAGCGGACCTTCGGCGAGCAGGAACTTGCTGCGGGTGACGGTGAGGCGTTCGCGCTCGAACAGGTGCGGCGCGACGATGACGTTGGCGATGCCGGTTTCGTCTTCCATGGAGATAAAGACGAAGCCTTTTGCTGTGCCGGGGCGCTGGCGCGCGATGACGCATCCTGCAATGC
>JAJPJO010000283.1 GCA_021324135.1 Pseudomonadota bacterium | reverse complement strand
CCGCCCCGATACAACCAGTCGGTGACTCGCCGAAAGTTGGTTATTGGCAGGGTCCTTTCATCAAGCATTGTCTCTGGCTTCCTCTCCGCTCTCTCTTTGAGTTAAACGACGCTCGGTGTTCTGTAATTATCAACCTTCCCTAACGTGCTTGCACGGCAGACGACTGTGACAATGAGCTATTTTGTGAAAGCATCTTGCTCAGCTCATCGCGGGCAGCCTGAGTCTGCCTGTCATAGCCCTGCTGATCGTGATCGCTGTTATCAATCTCCACATCCGGTGCCACGCCCTTTCCCTCGAGACGTTCACCAGATACGGTGCCGTCGAAAACGGCGACGTACAACGAGCTTCTGTCATTGATTGGCATTAACCTGCCGCCAAGCACAGCGCCTGCTGTTTTAGTGCCGACGAGCCTGGCGCGGCCTGTGCGTTTCAATGAATATGCCAGCAATTCCTTGCCGCTGCGGCTGCCACCATTGATGATGGCAACGACGGGTTTGTCGTAGAATTCTTTGAAAACTTGTTTTTTGCCACCACGATATGAGACGGAAAATATCGGGTAAGCTTTCTCGCTTCTGTAGAAACGATCGAGATCGCTCATGTCGTTGCCCCCGTAGCCATCGCGCATATCGAGAATCAGACCATCGGTGCCGTCCAGTTTTTCACTGGAAAGGAGGTCTTCAAAGGCCTCGTGTGAGCGGCGGCCGCCGCACCATAAATGTATGTAGCCGATTTTTTTGCCGTTCAAGGTTTGCACTGAGATGCTTTCCTTCATGGCTTTCAAATAGGCATCATAGACATCGGCTTTGATTGGTTTCATGCTCAGCGTGCGTTGCTCGCCTTTGCGCTCAATATCGACCTGTGCCGTCGAGCCTGTTGTCCCGAAGAAGTTCATCTCGCCGATGTAGGGTTTGCCATTTACCTTGCGAACAATATCGCCTATCTTCATGCCCGCCTTGTCTGCCGGACTGCCGTCCAGAACGTAGCGAACTTGATTGTCGGCAAAGCCATTGCCGCCGGCATGAAAACCGACGAAGTCGACCTTGCCTCTGCCCAGCTTCTTGCTGAAATCGGAGAACATCGAATGAAGAAAGCCGTACATCTCGTCATTGACAGTGACAAAATTGCAGTGGCTGAGCTTGAGATGAGCTATGGCATCGTTCATGCTCAGCGACAGCTCTTTTAAATTCGCGCTGCTCAGGATTTTGTCTTCATCTTGATGCAGAGCCTCTTTCCAGACCGTTTTGGCCAGCTTCTCGTCGAAAAGCTCTTTACTTATATATTTGTCCACGGTATTCATCGTGCGCCGATCGAAGTTCTTGTCGACATAAAACTGATCCGGGTATCGGGCGGCGCTATTTTTTTGCTTTGCTGACACTGCAGGTGAGAAAAAGATCAAGGAAGATAATCCCAGGCAGAGCGAGATGCCGGCGACCCGTGTACTGGAGGCGATTATCTCCGGCCGGCTGGGCATCTTTGGCGATTCCGGCAAGCCGGATCTGTCGGGTTGTCTGGATTTTGCTAGAGACGAGAATTGGCGGCGATGCATGTTGACATTGTACTCCAGATCAAACTGCCGGCAGTTGATATAACATAGCATCTCGTGCGACGACCGTTCTAATCGAAGGCAGACTAATAGATTGCGCATAAAGCCATCCATTTTCATACCGACTCTATATTTCGCGGAGGGGTTGCCCTACGCGATTGTCAAAAACATGTCGGTTTTGTTCTACAAGAATCTGGGCGCTTCCAACAGCTTCATCGGGCAAGTGGGGACGGTCTTTTATCTGCCCTGGACTTTGAAGTTTCTCTGGTCACCGCTGGTCGATTTGCGCGGCACGAAACGCAAATGGATTCTGGTATCGCAGACGGTACTGGGATGCATAGCTCTGCTTCTGATCGCATCGGTCTATCTGCCCTCGCCGATATACACCAGTGTGGTTATTTTTATGACCATGGCATTTGCTTCAGCCACGCATGACATTGCCATCGACGGCTATTATATGGATGTGCTGGAGCCTCACAGGCAGGCATTCTACGTCGGCATTCGCGGGGCGGCATATAAGGTGGCGTGGCTTGTCGGATCAGGTGCGCTCGTCTTCCTGGCTGGTAAAATTGCCGAGACGACAAGCCTGGGCGTGCAGGGTGGCTGGGCAGCGGCGTTTGCCGTGAGCGCGCTTTTGCTTCTCATCTGTGCGGCCTTTCATTCAGTGGTTCTGCCATCGCCTCAGGTCGCTCATCCTGATGCGGGGCGAACGGCGGAGGCTGTTGATTTAGCCGCCGAAAATCAGGGCGAGGGAGCGAAGTCCGCAGGCGGTTCTCGCTCGACCGTGCTGCAGTTCTGGCTGGTCTTGAAGAGCTGGCTCGATCAAAGACGGATCGTGCCGATCATCATTTATATTTTGATTTTCCGTTGCGGCGATGCTCTCATGCTCAACATGGCGCAGCCTTTTCTTGTCGACCCCAAACAGAAGGGTGGTCTGGAAATACCGACCTCCGACGTCGGCCTGATTTACGGCACGGTCGGCATGCTTTTTCTTCTCGCTGGTGGTATCGTCGGTGGTGTACTGGTTTCTCGTCTTGGTTTGAAAAAATGCCTGATGCCGACAGCGCTGATTCAAAACGGCGCCATCATTTTATATTGGCTTCTGGCCTGGCAGAAACCTGAGGGTGCGGCGGTGATCTTCAATTACAACCTGAGCGATGCATTGCATACCTGGTTTCCCTCTGTGCCTCATGACTGGCAATGGTTTGGGGCCCGGTATCTGGCCACCATCCTGTGCAATTCAGCCGAGCAATTCTCATATGGTCTTGGCAATGCCGCTTATACCGTTTTCTTGCTAACAACCGTCAAGTCCGATTATAAAGCCGCCCATTATGCTATTGCCTCGGCGCTCATGGCCTTTGGCGTTATGGTGCCCGGTTGGGTGAGTGGCATGATCGCCGATGCATTCGGCTACGAAAAATTGTTCCTCATCAGTTTTCTCGCCGCCATTCCTGGTATCATCACGATCTTTTGGCTGCCGCTTGATGATGACTCGACTCGGGGTGAGCAATGCAATACAGAAAGTTAGGCAAATGGGGTGTCAAGGTCAGTGAAATCGCGCTCGGCAGTTGGCTCACCTATGGTGGCTCGGTTGACGAGAAAGCTTCCTTGAATCAACTGCAGCATGCCCTTGATTGCGGCATCAACTTCATCGATACGGCAAACGTTTATGCCCATGGCGACGCCGAGGTCGTGGTCGGCAAAGCGATCAAATCATTGAGGCGCGATGCCGTTTTCCTCGCCACCAAAGTCTACTTCCCGATGGCGGACGGTCCGAACGATCGCGGCCTTTCACGCAAGCATATTTTCGAGCAGTGCCACGCCAGCTTGAAGCGCTTGAATGTCGATTACATCGATCTGTATCAATGCCACCGGTACGATGCGGAAACGCCCGTCTTCGAAGTCGTGCGCGCCATGGACGATCTGGCCCGTCAGGGTAAGATACTTTACTGGGGAGTGAGCGAATGGCAGGCCGCTCAAATCGAGGAGGCGGTAAACGTCGCCAACGCGATCAATGCGCTGCCGCCTGTTTCGAATCAACCCTGCTACAACATTTTGCAGCGCGGCATCGAGCGCGAAGTGATTCCGACATCTGCACGACTGGGTCTGGGTCAAGTGGTTTTCTCACCGCTCGCTCAGGGCGTTTTGACCGGCAAGTACAAGGCCGGTCAGCCTTTCCCCGAGGGCTCACGGGCGGCTGACAATCGCGTCAACATGTTCATGGTCGGCAATAATCTCACCTCAAACGAGGTCCTCGAGCAAGTGCAGAAGCTGCACGGCATCGCCAGAGAACTCGATGTCAGCATGGCGCAATTGGCGCTTGCCTGGATACTGCGCTTGAAAGAAGTCTCTAGTGTCATATGTGGTGCGACGAGAATCGAGCAAATTGATGACAACGTTCAGGCATCAGGAATGGTGCTGCCCGAAAGCATCATCAATAAAATTGACGAGATCGTCACTGTCAGCGCGCGACGATAACGCCGCTATTCAACTTTGAACTGAATGTGGCGCACTTCTTTGCCGTTTACAATCAAGCACATGTTATAAACGCCTTTCGGATCGCCTTTCGCCACCATCCAGGAATCCTCTAGCACGCCAGTTGCCGGGAATTCCAGGAAGCGGCTCGTACAGCTGCAGCGATCCTCAGAAACGGTGCGGTGACGGCTCTTCGGTCCCCATGTCTCGGGTGCTGATGGCAGGGTGAGAATCTCGATCCACTCAACCGGCTCGTTGGCGTCGACCTGCATGCGCCAACCGTAGCGCTGATCCACTTTATAAGGAACGAGTTCGGTGGACGAGAATTGGCTGTCTTTGTCATACGTGCCGAACTCGATGCTCGAGATCGGAACCGGATCGCGCTTTAATGTGAAAACCGAATGCTCTTCATGCATCGTCGAGCAGGGAACGTAATCAGCTTGCAATACGCACAACTGCGGAGCGAAGTGGTTTGAAAGCGCTATACAGGCGATGCCGGTAGCGGCAAGCAGAGCGGCAGTCAAACCGAGCACGGGACGAGGGACGTTAATCGAGATGGACGACATGAAGAGTTCCTCACCTTGGTCTTGAGATCCAGTATAGAACGTTCGCTTGATAATTGCATTTTTCTTAATCCTGGTCAAAAGGGGACAAATCCCCTTGACATCAAATGGGGAGAATCCTATCGTTTAGGCAGAAAATATGCTAAATAGATGAAGCGATATCATCGTCAAACGCTCTGGGGCGGAGGGATTATATGAAAATCGGACTGATGAAAGGAAAAGGTTTCACAGCACTGTCCTTGAGCCTCGGGCTGGCCGCTTTAATCGCCGCTGCCGGTGCCTCGCCGGCATTGGCTTATACCGAGTTTCAGAAGGGCTCCAGCTTGTACAAAGCCGGGCGCTATCAGGAGGCTTGCGATGCGTTCATCGATGCCGTTTGCCTGAAACCGCGCTCCTATCCGGCTCACTATCAGCTGGCCAATACTTATCTCAAGCTCAATCAGCTT
>JAJPJO010000089.1 GCA_021324135.1 Pseudomonadota bacterium | reverse complement strand
TATTCGCTGAACCCCTGTTTTAGAGAGCTTTTCAGCCAGGTCACGCAACTGAGTGTGAGTATCGCCGACGACGGCGATCTGGTCTTGAATGGTATTGCAAAGGTTGGAGATGCTGTGCTCGAGCTGAACTTCTTCGGTGGTGTCAACGAAGAAGATGACCGCTCCGGTTACTCCACCTTGAGAATTGCGAAATGGTGTAGCGGAAATGTTTAACCAGGCTTCCTTACCGGCGACGTTGACGTGCAAGCGCACGTCCGGCAAAGATTCACCTTGCAAAGCCCGGCTCCAGGGAAGCTCGTCGGAGGCGAGGCGGCGCTTGCGCTCGTCATCGGAGAATTGAATGGCATTGGCGCCCTGCTGGTTCTTATCCTGCAGGTAGTCACGCCCGAGAAGCCCTTCAGCACGCGCATTGAACAAGACGATGTCGCCTTCAGGACCGAGCAACATCGCCCCAATTTCCGTGTCGGATAGGATTTTGCTCAGGGCCATGGGAAACTCGGGTAGAGCAGCCTCTGACTGGCTCGAGCTTTCAATTAAGGCTGCGATTGTCTGGGTGGCGGCATCAAGCCCGGGACGCCGCTCAACACAGGACTTGATTGAATCAATCGTTGCCTGAAGGTCGTTCAATCGCGACTGCAAGCTGTTGACATGCCAATTCCATTCGTTGCTCATATTCGACTTCACACCTCTTTTTCCGCGCGCCGTTCCCCTCAAAAGTTGCATTCGCACGCGATATCGGGCAAAAACTGACTCTCGCCTATTCCTATAACGTTGTACCCGCTCGATTTAATAGAAAACCTGATTTGATTAACTAATGTAGTCAGGCTAAATCGGCAGCGCCGGCGGCGATTTATAAGACACTTGCAATCCTAAAAAACGGCCTCAGCCTTGCTGCAACTTGCAGGTGATGGCGTAGACCGAAAGCAACAACCTTACTATTGATTGACTGCTCGTCTCAAAGGTTCTGCTCGTGCCGTTGTCCTGAATCGTCAGACTGATTTTGCTCGAGTCCGGCATCACTTCGATATTGCGGCTCAATCCGCCCTTGAGAAGATTGATGAATTCATCGTCTTTCATCCCTTTTAATGCCAATTCATCAGCGCCGCTCTTGATGCAATCAAAAATCGTCTCGGGCGCAAGTCCGGCTGTCAGCAAAACGACAGTGATATCGCATGTAGTATCATCAGATTTGATCTTTTGGCAAAGCTCATAGCCGGACATCTCCGGCATATTGATGTCGGAAAGCACGGCATCAGGTTTTTCCAGAGCAATTTGCTCCAGGGCCTTTTGAGCGCTGCGAGCAATTTTGACCTGAAAGCCCTGCTTTTCGAGCATATGCTGGAAGAGCATGGCCTGGGTCAAAGTATCCTCGACCAGCAGAATTTTGCAATGCTCTTTGCCGTTCATACCGATCCTCTGCTCACTGCCTTTTACCTGGTACCATACTCAGTGCGCCTTTTTGCCCGGCAGACTTTCTCTACAAGCAGCGCCGATATCTTGTCACACGGCATCACATGCTGAGCCGCGCCCAGTCTGATAGCCTCACCCGGCATGCCGTGCACAAGAGAAGTGGCTGCGTCTTGCGCGATTGTTATACCGCCCAGCTCCCTGATCCTCTTCAACTCCTCGGCACCGTCCTTGCCCATGCCGGTAAGCAATACCGCGATTACCCGCCCACCCATAGTCGAGGCAATCGAGTCGAAGAGATACGATATTGATGTGTTCGTGCTGTCGGAGTGCGTGCAGGTCTTGAGCTTGGCGCGCCCGTCGCGAGTCAATGCCGTCTGATAGCCTTCCGGACAGAGGTAGGCGGTAGAGGCGATCAACTTTTCGTTATGGGCAATCACCTTGACGTTGAAACCAGTGGTGGTGCTGAGCCATTTTACAAAACCGCCGGTAAAACCTCTGGCAATATGCTGCGAGATAATGATCGGCACGGGAAAATCTTTAGGCAAGTCCCTCAAGATCAATTGGATCGCTCCCGGCCCGCCGGTGGAGGCTCCGATTGCAACCAGCTCGGGCTCTGGTTGTTTGGCGGCCGGAGTTTTACATGGCTCGGACTTCATCGCGGCACCTCGACCGCGAAGGCGCCTCACCAGCTTTACCTCCGCCATGGCCTTGAAAGTCGTGAGCAGTTCTTCCTTGCATGAGCCGAGGCCATCATTGTCGGCCTGACGCGGTCTTTCGACTGTTGCCAGCGCACCGGCCTCGAGCAGATCGAAAGCCCGCCCACCCTCGGCACTGTCGGAAGGGGAGCCAAGCACGACAATAGGAATGGGATGGCGGGCCATAATCTCCCTGGTCAAATTCAAGCTCTCCTCTCCCGGCAGCCAGATGTCCAGAGCCACTAAATCGGGCTTGCTCTTGGAGATGAAATTGAGCGCTTCATCATTACCGGCAACGATTCCCAGTATGCAAAGATCCGGGTCCGATTCGAGAATTTTGACGAGCACATCCTGAGCATTTGGCGAATGCTCGACGATGAGAACTTTGATGTGCCCGCTGCTCATCTCAAATCATCCTCTTCACCATCTCCAGGAGATTCGACTTTTCAAAGTTGCTCTTCACGAAGTAAGCGTTGGCACCGACTTCTACGCCCCTGCGCCTGTCTTCAAGCGAAGCCAGGGAGGTGACCACGATGATAGGCACATCTTTGCTGTTCGATTCCTTTCTTATCTTGGTGGTTAATTCAAATCCGTTCATCCTCGGCATCTCGACATCGGTGACCACGAGATCGTAGCGCTCCACCGAAAGCTTCTCCCAGGCGTCCTGACCGTCGTTTGCCACATGAACGGCGTAACCTGCCGACTCGAGAATATTCTTGAGCAGCACCCGCGACGTGATCGAGTCCTCAACGACCAGAATGCGTTTCTGCACCGTCCCGCGCAGCCTGGATTCGATGCGCACTCCAGCCGGCTGATGCTGTCCGGCTTCCATGCTCCCGTGCAGAACGGCCGAGGTGAGAAGATCATTTATATTGATCACGAGCGCCAGGTCACCTGTTTTCAGGAGAGTGGCGCCGCCGATGTTGCGCACCTTGCTCAGCGGCGGCGGCAGCGGCTTGACTGCTACCTCCTGCTCGCCCAAAACATCATCGACAAGCAAGGCCATGGGATATTCTTCACTGCCGACAACCAGAACGGTGCTGTCATCGACCGAGACGTTCGATGATCTGTGAAGAATACTCGCCAGGCTGACGATGGGCACCAGCCTCTCCTTGAAGGTCATGGTACGCCGGCCTTCGACCGTGCGGATGTCTTGATCGCGTCCGCGCAAGGCCGCTTTGATGGAAGCGGTCGGCAGGATAAAGGTCTGCGCACCGACCATGGTGGCAATACCGACCATGGTGGCACGTCGAACCGGGACCGTCAGCCGAAAGGTCGTTTCGCGTCCCACTTTGGAATAAACATCCACCGTACCGCCCAGTTCCTCCAGTTTGTCTTTGACTATCGCGCATCCCAGGCCTCTGCCCGAGATCTCGCCGGCAACCCCGCGTGTGGAAAGCGATGACTTGAATATCAAAGAAAGAGCCTCGCTTTGCAAGAGCGTTTCGGCTTTGGCCGGGGTTATAATGCCTTTGCTCACGGCCAGCCGTTTGATCGATTCCGGGTCGATCCCGCGGCCATCGTCACGAATGACGATTTCAACCTTGCCGCCGCCTTTGACGTGCAGGCGAATATCGATCAGGGCCTCGGCCGGTTTGCCGCTCTTCACTCTTTCCTCGCTCGATTCGATGCCGTGATCGATACAATTCCTGAGCAAGTGGATGAGAGGCTCTCGCAACTCATCCAGAATATGCCTGTCGATTTCCACAGAGCCGCCGGAAATTTTCAAGGTTATCACTTTGCCTTGATCGCGCGAGAGATCGCGGATGATCTTCAAGAAGAGCTCTTGCAGCACCGCAAATGGTATCATTGTCAGATAGCGGCTTCTCTCTAGAAGCGAGTCGACCAGGGTTTCCACGGTGCGCCGATCGAACAGCACCTGTTTTTCGAGTGTGCTGAGCCGTTCCTGCAGCCTGCCCACGAAACTGTCATGCTGGTCGAGAAACTCTTGCAAGCTCGTGGCACTGGCTGATGATAGCTGAACATTGCTTTGCTGGGCGCCCGTCAATTTATGCTGCACTTCATTTTCCACTTCCGGTCTCAGCCGCTGCCAGCGCCGGATCCATTGATTGACGATTGACTGCAACTCGCCGCAATCTATGTAGCGCTGATCGGAGACCAGCTTCGCATAGACGAGCTCCTCGGCATTGTGAACCATGTCTTCCACTCGGCTCACCTTCAAGCGCACCGTCGAGCCTACCGGTCCGATGGACAAAGGGCGATGCGATCCGGAGGCTGTTTCCTCCAGCATCTCAGCAGACAAACGGACCTGCTGCCCGGTGGTGGCCAGTGACTCGAACTCGCCCGATGCCAGGCCGACAGCCGATTGCCAGGGCGGCTCACTGAGGCGCTTGGCGATCTGAAGCACCCGGTTGTCATCTTCTTGGCTGACCTGCTCCAGATTGGCGACGATTTTTTGAATGGCGTCCACGTATTCGTGCAGGCCGTCCAGCAAATTCCTCGGCAATACCGAATCGCTCTTGTGACCGATGATCACATTCTCGATCATCTGGCAGCTCTTCTCGATGGTGGAGAGATTGACGGCTCGCGACGATCCCTTCAGGCTGTGAAAGATGCGGAGCAATGACTCGAAGCGCTGTGGCACGTCGTCGGGATCATCCTCCAGCGCTACGAGCTGGGCGCGAATGATTTGCAGCTGCTCCTGGGCTTCCTCGACAAAAGCTTCTCTCAGTCGTTTGATAAAATCGGGATCCATCACAATACCTATTGGTTGACGTCCAGGGTTTCCATTGAAAACAGTGCTTCACAGTTGAGTATGACCGTGCCGTCACGGGCGATGCCCGAGACGAAGCGGTGCTCGATGTGGCAGAGAATGTTCGTCTCCTTCTGAACTTCCGCATCCGGGATGAAATCAAGCCCGACGACGTCGTCGGTCATGACGCCGACCCGCAGCGAATCGGTTCTGACAATCAAGGTCTTGTCCGAGCCCATAACCGCCTTCTCATGCAGGTTGCACAAGTGTTTCAAGTCGATGATCGAGATCAGAGCGCCGCGCAAGCTGGCGATGCCGACGACATAAGGAGGAGTTCCAGGGACGGGCAGAATGCTCTTGATTTGAAAAACCTCCTCCACGAAATCGACTTCGAAGGCAAATCTCTGCTGCGACAGGACGAAGACGACGTACTGTCTGCCGGGCGGCGTATCGGGCTTGTCCAGCGGGCGAGCCAGCCTGATGGCGCGGCGCTTCAAGATGCTCCGCCGCAGCTGAGCCTCGAGATGCTCCGTCGAGCCTGTCGCACCGGATCCGGTGCCGGCCTTGACACCATCTATGGTGCGGTCTTCCTCATTATTGCTTATCTCTGACAATTATGAACCTCCATCAATCAACGATTTGACGATTGTCATCAGCTGACCGGCCATTAATCCGTCGGAATCTTGAATTTCCGATGTACCATCAATCGAAGCAAGCAGCTCGATCACTCTTTTGAAGCAGCGATTGGCCTCAATCTGGTTACCGGACTGCCTGTGTATGTTGCCCAGAGCAAAGTGAGGCAGGACAGCCGTCGGCTCAAGAAAGATCGCCTGCCTCAGTGAAATCGTAGCCGCTCCATCCTCACCAAGCTCTTGCTGAATTGTGGCGCGCAAGTAATACCAGCGCGAATTAATCGGTTGCGTGCCGATCAGACGCTCGCTCCAGTCCAGCGCCGCCTCGAGATTACCAAGATTGGCATAAGAGCGCACCAGCAGGAGAAATATATCCTCCAGTGTAATCTGATCCAGATCGGGCATCTCCAGGACCAGATCGATCACCTCCTGGTAGTTGCCCTTCTCGTAAAGCCGTTTGGCCATGCTGAGCATGTCAGCTATGTCCATTTGAGGTGGAAAAAACGGATCGTCCTCATCCAGACCGACAAGCCCTTCTCCGGTTCTGGCAGCCATTGTGCTCTGGTAGCCATGCTCGGCCATCCTGGCGGTCGAGCGCAGATTTTCAATCAGCCCGCCGGCCGATGAGTCCCCTGATGAAGAGCCTTCGGCGGAGGCGTCGTTCACCTCGACCAGACTTTCAAAAGACTTCATATGCGGATGAGCGGCGGCTCCGAAATAGGAAAAATTGCTCTGCACGATCTGGACAAGATTCGAGCATTGATCGTCGCCGCCTCCTTCCTTGCGAAGCACAATGGCGCCGTCCATATTGATGACGCGAAAATTGCTCGGCGCCGGATGTGGTATCTCCGATGGTGCAAGAAAAAGATAGCCCCCATCCTTCAAGCAGCGATGGAACTTCGATAACACCTCGCTGACATGCTCGGGGCTGAAGTAAATGAGAACGTTTCGGCAGAAGATCACATCCACTGCCAGCGTCCCTGTATAAGCTGATGGATAGTTATCGGAGACGAGATTGAGGTAGGAGAAACGCACCAGCGCCTTCACATTGTCGCTGAGCCGATAGCGATCGTCGGCGCTCAGTTTGAAATAGCGATCTTTGATGAACATCGGCACTTCGCGAAACGACCAGCGTCTGTACAAGCCAGCTCTGGCGATGTCGATATAGCGAGGATTGATATCGGTGGCAATGATTGATAATCGGCGGCGCTCGTGCTCCTGCAATCGGCTCAGAGCGCTGATCGCGATCGAATAAGGCTCTTCGCCCGTGGCACAACCGGCGCTCCATATAGTCACCGGTTCGCTTTTCAGAAAAACTTCCGGGAGCACCCGGTTGGTAAGCAATTCGAAGCTCAGGGGATCGCGGAAAAAATAGGTTTCACCAATGGTGAGATAGCTGGCGAGAAAACCAAGCTCATGCTCCTTCGGCTCGTTGCGCACCAGTTCGTTGACGTATTCCTGCGGCTCGTCGAATCCGGAATCGGCCGCAGCCAGACAGATTCCCTTGGCAAAATCATTGAGCCGCGACTCGGACACCTTCAAGCCGATGTGGAGGTCAATCCACTCCACCATTGTCTTGAGCAGGGTCGGCGATAGGCTGACTGTCATACTTCGGCAGTTTCATTCTCCTAATGCGATCGGCTTCGATTGGCTCGCTTAATATGGAGACTGTCGGTGAGAGCGCGCAATTCACCGCCCAGTTCACTCAATCTCACAACTGCTTCCTCGAGTTCCTTTGCGCCGCGCTGATTGTCGTTGCTGGCCTCCTCGACGCTCTTCATGGCCTCGAGCACTTGCTGCACGCCTTGCAGCTGCTGCTGGCTGGAAGCGTCGATCTGTATGGCAGCCTGGGCGGAGCGCGCGATGCTGTCGGCCAGCGTTACCATGGCATTGCCGGCCTGCTTGGCGTAGCTCTCGCCATCGGCGATTACCTTGCTGCCGTGCTCGGTTTTCATGGTAGCGGATGCGGTGGCTTCGACAATCTCATTCAAAATGCTGCGCACGTTGCTGGTCGCCTTTTTCGACTGCTCCGCCAGGCTCTTGATTGCCTGGGCGACCACGGCGAATCCTTTGCCCTGCTCGCCGGCTCTGGCGGCTTCAATAGCGGCGTTGACAGCCAGCAAGTTTGATTGCTGGGCAATATCGTCCACGGTGGCAATGATTTCGCCGACCTGTTTGGTCTGGTTTCTGAGAGTCAAAATCGTTCTGGTCAAAGAATCCATGTGCTCCTTGATAGCTTGCATGCCGGAAACCACGTCGTTGGCGGCTTTCTGGCCAAGCTCGGAGGTTCGCAAAACGGTTTTGGCATCGGCGGAGACATTTTGAGCTTTCTTGCTCGAGACCTCGACGGTCTGGCGAACTTCCTCGACGATGGTTGTCGTTTCAGTGACGGCTGCTGCTGTCTGGGTCGAGTTCACGGACAAATTAGTGGCCGCCTCGAGAATGACGCGCGCCAGGTCGGAGAGCTCCTCGACCATCTTTTCGATGTGTTGATACTCGTCAAAGTTATTGCTCTCGAAGCTGAAGCTCTGCTTGCCTTTGCCATTCGGGCTTCTCATCTTGGCGTTGGCCGGCTTTTGCTGTTGTTTTGCCGAAGGCTTGCTCACCATCTTGTTCTCTCCGTCTCGTGACTCGAAATACTCGCCCGCCGGCGCCTGCGACCTTCTGATAAAAAAGGCGGTAGCCGGCGGCAGGGCCTACGAAAATATGATACCCAGTTACTTCAGGCTAATCTCAAATAGAAGAATCAGCCGAGCAATTCTTTCAAATCGATCAGCTGCAGTCGACGTTGTGCCACTCGCACAATCTGAAAGGCTGTCGGCGACAGCGACAGGGCAAAGAGCTGCTCCTCCTGATAGACCCTGACGGACTCGACGGCATCCACAGCCACTCCCACTTTTACTGATTCATCCATGAGAATGACAATCTGGTCTCCGGCATGCAGCTCGCGGCTCTCAAAGCCGATGTAACTGCGCAAGTCATGCACAGGCACAATCTCGCCGCGCAAATTTATCAAGCCGATGATGCTGGCTGGTTTATCGATGAACGTGGTTGTGTCGACGGCGTTTATAACCTCGAATACCGATGTGATTGGCACAGCAAATTTTTTGCCGTCTACAGAAGTCATCAAAAGCTCGAAGGATTCTGCCACTGATTGCTGCCTCACATCGACTCAGCCCATGCCGCCAACTCATCGAGTTGAGCCCGATCGAAGAGATGGTCGGGATCGAGCAAAATCAAGATGCCTTCGAGATCGGGCGCCGCCATATGTGGATTTCCGTCTCCGAGAATATCCTCGAGGCGAACAATTTTTTTCAAGGGAACATTGCGAGTGCCGATCACCTCGTCGACTATGATACTTATGCTTTTGCCGGCACACTCGATGACGACGATTTGATTGTTCAGTTGTACCTTGCCCGCCGGCATGCCCCATCTGGCTCGGATATCGGCCAGCACGAGCTTCTGCCCGCGCACGTTGATCAAGCCGATGACGTTTTCGGGCAAGTGACCGGGAAAATCGCCGACATCAACGGCATCGAAGACCTGCACAACCGCATCCAGTATGAAAGCAGTGCGCACGTTGCCCATCCTGAAAAGCAGGATTGGTAGACTGGTAGACTCATCGCTGGTGGCAAACATTTTTCTTACGGAACTGAGTGCAAGCTATTCATGCCCATTCGTTTTACCAAATCCACTAAAGGTCGAGCCTTATAGAAAGCTCCGATCTGTATCTCCGCCTGGGATCGAACGATTTCAGCTTGCTTTTGAATAAATCATATTCACGATAGGTCGAGCGCACGACGGAGAGCGGCAAGCGAGAATCTTTGGCTATGTTCGGCAGGGCCTCGAGCTCGAGGGTAAGCTCATCGAGAAATTGCATGAAGGCATGCGCCCGGGCGCAGCGCGGGAAATTAAGGGCGAAACAAACCCCTCTGCCGCTAAAGCGAAGATAACGAGTGTCGCCGTCAAACATCTTGGATGAAGCGATTGTCACCGGAATGTCGTTGCGCGTCAGCCACCAGTGCACCTTCTGGACATAGTCGGCGAACCGGTCAGGGGCAATAATTGCCTGATGCTCGAAGAAGCCGGTCTTGCCGAAGAAATGGTAGTAGAGATCGCGCAATACTTTGGAAGGGAAAAAACAGAGTTCGATCGGCAACTGCCGCGGCGGACCGACGGTGAGCATTTGGGAGTAGTTGTAGAGCGCGTTCATGAAGCCGGTCGTCATATGTCCATAAAACGGCAACGAGAGGTTGCCGCGATTCTCGGCAGTCAATGTCAGCGGCGAAACGAGCTTGCCGGGCTCGATGCGCAAGGGATAGATAGAGCGCGAGTGCGAAGTCGCACCATTAGCAGTATCATTTGATGCGCTACCGGATATGGTGTCATGGCTTGCAGAGGAGAAATTCCCCCATTGAACGAAGCCGCTTCCGAACCTGGCTCCGGACTGCATAAAATCATGCCAGCTGATGATGAAGTCGCTTCGCCGGGCGCGGTCGGTCAGCAGAGCGGGCAGATCGCAAATGTTATCGACCGGCTCTGTAACCACGTCCATGTAGGTAGAGGGCAAGCGATAAATCTTTATGGTCGCCTCTAAGATCGTCCCGGTCAGTCCAAAACCGCCGAGCGTCAGATCAAAAATGTCCGCTTCGCGATCGGGCGATACATCAAGGGTTCCATATTCTTCATGGAAGAGCTTGAAGGCAAGCACCTGGTCGGAGAAAATGCCGTCCTTGAGCTGATTTTTCCCATGCACGGCGCTGGCCATGCAACCACCGATGGTGATGGTCGGATAACCTGGCACGATCGGAATATAGTAGCCGCGCTCGATCAGGAAATCCAGCAACCCTCCAACCGGCGTGCCCGCCTCGATGGTTACCGAGAGCTCGGACTGGTTGAGAACAAGAATGCGATCGAGCCGGGATGTGTCGATAGAAACGGTGTCGTCTCCAAAGCTGGCGGCGGCGAATGACATACCGGCACCGCGCGGAATAATACCGCGCCCCTGAATGGATTTCTGCCCGGCTACCAGATCGGTTGCATTGTCGGCCGCCAGCATGCCGCCGGAGCATCTGGTGCCGCCATCAAAACTAACGAATTGCCGATCGACTGAATCTTGAGCCATGCCACCAAATATAATACCTACTTTTGCATGAACGTTCCATTTTCACTGATGATGAAGTTCGGTCTTCCCAGCGAGTTTTTGTATGTTCGTCCGATGTATATAGCCATGAATGAAATCGCCGCGCCGAAGTATGAGGCGAAGAGCAAGACCAGAAGCACATCTATCCAGCGCGAATCAACATAGACTCTGGTTATGGCGACCGCCATCACGCAAAGCAGCCAGAAGAAGAAGGAGTAGATGGGCAGGCGAAGAAAAAGGGTCGAGGATGAGAGAATGCCGGCAATCGCGAAGTGAGCCATGCCCAGCAGTCGAAAGTGAGTTTGGCCGGCAATCCGCTTCTGGCGTTTGTAGCGAATCCCTTTGCGCTTGAAGCCCACTCTGCCGATCGATGCGCGGATGAATGGAAAGGAAGAGCTGTCTTCAACAATGGCGTTGCGCACTTCTTGTGTAATCAAGGAGAACTCAGCCATGTCGAGGATCACTTCCTCGTCCGCCACCGCTTTCAAGACGCGGTAAAAGAGCTTGCGTCCGAGCATGATCAGCTTGGGCTCGTCTCGATCGGCGCGCTCACCATATACGATATCATAGCCTTCCTCGTAGATTTTTACGAAGTCGGCAATCATTTCCGGTGGATCTTCGCAGTCCACGTCGATAAAGACGAACAGGTCGCCTTTGGCGCTGCGCAAACCGCACTCGAGAGAGGCTTGCAGACCGACGTTCTTGCTTATCGTAATCACATAGACAAAGGGATTCTCGTCGCGAATTTTGAGAATCTGCGGCAGAGTCTGGTCGGTTGATGAATTGTTGGTAAAAAGAAGCTCGACCTCATATTTATCTGACAGTTTGTCCCGAACGCCCTTGACTCGCTCGAAGAAAATCGGAATTATGTCTTGCTCGTTAAAGACAGGACAAATGATGGTCAGATTGAGCTTGCCGTCGGTGGCCATTTCTTGAAAACGACGTGGTGGCGATGCCGCCCTGGATCAAAACAGGTGCAAAGAATATACCCAATTTTGATCAGGTGCTTAAAATGAGATCAGGGCCGTAAGTCAAAACGATACACTTCGAAAGAGTTCCCTTTGCTAGGGTAATCCTCGCTGGGATCCAATCGGTGGAAACGTTTGGCCAGCTCGTCCAGAAGTTGATGCGCCCGGGTTCGGGCCGGCATGAGCTTGCTGTCGAGGGCATCCTTGTCGCTGATCACGACGAGTTCTGTGCAGCCTCGCCCTTTGAGTTGCTCTACCCACTCGAGCGCCCTGTCTCTGTTTCCCTCGTCTTGAAACGCTTCGGCACATCCCTGATGTTGCCCAGGCACAAGCGTATTGGCGCGCGGATAGGTGTAATAGAGAGAAGGAAGCTCGCCGTTCTGCTCGCGGCTCAAATAGTAAATCAGCATGTATGAATCGTAGTCAGGCACCATCATCAGTGCGCAATCATTGAACTTGCCGAGTTTCCAGTCGCGGGCGAAACGGCGCAGCCCGGAGCGATCGCCGTCGGCAAGCCACTGCGATTCACGATAATCGACCAGGATAAGCGGCAGAACAAGCAGTGCGAGCAGGACAATTTTTGCCCGCACCAATCTGGCTCTCACGGCATCAGCGCTTTCATCATTTTGCTGTTCGGATAATCCGGTCCGACTGATGATTCTCGACTGCGCGGCATCGATGAGCCTGGCCAGGACGGCGGCCCACAAGGTCCAGGCGAAAACGGAAAATGCCACCATATAGCGCGAATAGCCGATAATCAGGGGCGCGGTGTAACCGATGGTTGCCGCAGGAAGAAGCGTGTTGGCCAGAAGGAATAGAGATGCTTTATTCTCGACCGTCCATTGCAAAAGAATCGCCCCATAGCCGGCGTCCGAACCACTGGTTCTGGCATTGTTGCGCATTTTGATCAGTTTTCGGATAAAAAGCACCAGCACCACAGGCAGTGCAGCACAGAGTCCGATCGCCGTCGCCAACCAGGGGGAAGGGAACGATGCCGCCAGGTTGTTTATCAATACGAACGGGAAGTTCGCCAGAGGTTGCCGGTCGACCCAGTACAGATCAGCCGTTCTGTGCTCCATGAGGAAGGGCAGCCAAAAGGCAAATCCGAAAGCAGCAAGGAGCAGGCAGAGCGTCAGAGGCACGAGGCGAAAGCCCGCCGATCGATTCGGCAAGCGGCTGTAAATCAGCGCCGACAGGAGGAGCATGCCAAAGAGATAGAGCGCCACATAATGCGTGTAAAAGAGAAGCACGAGCGACAGCCATAACATGATCAAGTTAGCCGGCGAGGATTTGCGGATGCTTCTCAGGAAGGCATACATGGCAAGAGCCATCAGCAAGGCGAGCAGAGAGTAGCTTCGGGCGAAGTGAGAGTAGAGCACCGCCAGTGGTGAAACGGCAGCGAAGAAAGCGGCCCAGAGCGCTATATCTTCCCTCCGGTACAACTCTCTGGCAAACAAGTAGACGGCCGGAATGAGCAAAACGCCCAGCACCATCGATGGTATCGCGAGGCTGATGGGCCGATCGCCGAACTGATGCACCCAGAGGTTCATCAAAACAAAATACAGCGGCGGATTGAATTCGTACAATCCGACGCGCTCCAGCAGCTCGTGGAAATTCGGGCTGGCAGCGACATAGGCGGTTACGCTTTCATCGAGGGTTATACCTACATGAAGGAACAGGAGGCGAAAGACAATTCCCAGCAGTATGATGGCGATTAAGAGCAGTATGTCCCTTTACCTCAGCTCATTTTCGCTCTGGGCGTGTCCTCTTTGCCTGTGGCGGTTCAACACCTCTGAGAAGAATAAAGCCATGATTAAAACGGCGGCGCCAATGCTCAAATAATACCAGTGCTGGTTTACCAGAAATGCAGCGACCAGGCCGAGCATTCCGGAAACGCCATAAATCAAATAAGCGACTTTCTTCTGCGAGAGTCCGGCTTGCAGCAGCCTGTGGTGTATATGTCCGGCGTCGGGTGAGAAGATGGAGCGACCTGCCGCCATGCGGCGAACCACTGCCCAGGATGTATCGAGCAGCGGGAAAAAGAGAATCAAAACAACCAGGAGCACGGTCGGCACAATCACAGTTGCTGCTGCAGCCCCTTTGATGACGCCGGTTATTGATATCGCTCCCAGGATGAAGCCGACCAGGTAAGCACCCGAGTCGCCAAGAAAAATTCGCGCCGGGTTGAAGTTCCACCGCAGGAAGCCGAACAAGGCACCGGCCAGCACCGCTGCCACAAGAGCCGCGTATGGCTTGTCGATGCTCATCCCCATGGCGACGCTCCAGATCGTCATCGCTGATATGGCTGAGACGCCCGCTGCCAAGCCATCCATGCCGTCGATGAGATTGACGGCATTGGCGACGCCCACCAGCCACAAGACGGTAATCGGCAAACTGAGCTGTCCAAGTTCGATCGGCACCCCGCCGTGGATCTGCAGGAAGCCGAGATTGATGTCCATGTGCAGAGGAATCGGTATGGCCTTGATCCGCACACCGAGCGAATAAGCGGCGCAGGCGGCCAAAATTTGCACGAGGAACTTTTTGCTGGCCCGCAAAGACTCGAGGTCATCGAGCAAGCCCAGAACGAAGACGAGGGTGCCACCAACCGCGATACCGGCTATTCCTTCCACCTTGGCGGCATCCTTCGGCAGTCGGCCGGCAATGGCGATCAGCAAAGCGCACGTGAACAAGATACTGATGAAGATTGCCACGCCGCCAAGACGAGGCACAGGCACCTTGTGAATGCGCCGTTCTTCCCCGGGCTTGTCGACGAGCCCGAGCTTGAGCGCCCGCGATCTGATTTCCGGCGTCAGCCACCAGCTGATTGACATGGCCAACAAAAAGCCGGGAAATTGCATGGCATCAAGGTGACCACGGGCGGTGCCGAACAGCGCCCAGACAAGACCGGAAAGAAAGAGGAGCAACTGGCTCATGCGGATCAGGAAAGAGGCGCGGCGTGACATTCTCGGCCGGCCGTTCTCACCGCCCCCGGTATCACTTCCGGCGCCGCCGCCGTCGCTGCCAAAATCTATTCGGTCGGGCGATGGCGCCGTCTTGTCGGCGGAGACCGGCTTTTCTTCCCGAGAAACGCCGTCCGGAGGCGCGGAGCCGCCGGGCTCGCTCACTTCGTTTTCGGGCCCGCGCTCATCAGTCATGACCAGTTCCGTAGCAATGCTGTCAATCTCAGCCAATCACCTAACTCCTGCAAGCCGCTCCTTGTAGAGAGGGAAGCGATCGCAAAGCTCGCTTACCTTCTCCCTTGCCTTATTCTTAGTCGCATCATTATCCGGATCCTTGAGCACATCGGCAATCAACGTGCCAATCAGTTTCATCTCGGGCACATTCATACCGCGGGTGGTGACAGCCGGCGTTCCTACCCTGATGCCGCTTGTCACCATAGGCTTCTCCGGATCGTTGGGCACGGCATTCTTGTTGACCGTGATGCGCACTTCCTCCAGAACGCTCGATGCCTTCTTGCCCGTCATTTTGATCGGACGCAAGTCAACGGTCATCAAATGATTGTCCGTGCCACCAGATACGATGGCAAGCCCGTTGTCGATAATCGTTTCCGCCAGGGCCTTAGCATTGGCGACGATTCGTTTTTGATACTCGATGAACTCCGGCTTGAGAGCCTCGCCAAACGCCACAGCCTTAGCGGCGATGACATGCATCAAGGGTCCGCCCTGGATGCCGGGGAAAACCGCCTTATCAATCGCTTTGGCATACTCTTCCTGGCACATGACCACGCCGCCGCGCGGACCGCGCAATGTTTTATGGGTAGTGGTCGTGACAAATTGCGCATGTGGAAAGGGACTGGGGTGCAAGCCGGCGACGACGAGCCCGGCAATATGAGCAATATCGGCAAGCAAATAAGCCTCGACTTGATCGGCAATCTTTCTGAAGCGCTCGAAATCGATAATGCGCGAATAGTTCGAGGCACCACATATGATGAGCTTCGGTTTCACTTCCCGGGCGCGGGCAAGAACGTGGTCGTAGTCGATCCGTCCTGTATCAGGATTTATGCCGTAGAACTCGGACTTGAACCATTTGCCCGACATGTTCACCGGTGAGCCATGCGTCAAGTGACCGCCCTGATCGAGCGCCATTCCCAGGATTGTATCGCCGGGCTCGAGCATGGCGAATTGCACCGCCATGTTCGCCTGGGCGCCGCTGTGCGGTTGCACGTTGGCATGGGGGGCCTTGAAGAGCCGCTTGATGCGATCGATGGCAATTTCTTCGGCGCTGTCGACAAATTCACAGCCGCCATAGTAGCGCTTGTGGGGCAGACCCTCAGCATACTTGTTCGTGAGGACCGAGCCTTGCGCCTCAAGCACTGCTTCGCTGACGAAGTTTTCGCTGGCGATAAGCTCGATGCAATTCTGCTGACGCTCGAGCTCGCTGGCAATCGCTTTATATACTTCCGGATCACTATCCTTGAGAACGCCCACAGCTCACCTCCCTGTCACCGCTTTTGTAATGGCTATTTTAGCCGTTTTTCACCATCTTAATGACCTTGAGCAACAGCTGATTGCGATCGCCGAGATTGAAACTATCTCATATTCACTGCTCGCCTTGCCTGGGTTCTCGTAGGCAGCGCCTCGTCCGTGCATCGGATGGTTTGTCTGAAATTGTTAGACCGCAGTCAGTCATTGCGAAATTTGTTGAAGCAGGTCGAGCGCTTTCATTCGTTTGCCGGCTCGGTCTTCCAGATAGCGTTGGAGCAAGCGTCTTCCGGCCTCAAGTGCAAGAGTCTGGGCCTCGCTAAACTCACGGCGCCGAATCGAGGTTACGCCGTGCGAGCCGGAGATCGTGTTTTCCGATGAGGCATCGCATGCAACGAGCATCTTCCAGACCAGGGGCGTAAGGAATGTACCGCGTTCTTCATATTCGCCATGACTATCAATATAGCCGCTCGAGTCACGCCTTGACTCATACGAAGGATAACGATCGGATATATCGGCGCCCTCGTTCTTGCTCGATCTGTAACTTTCTCCGGCGGCGCCTGACTCAGCCACTTTGTTTGCGCGCCCGCGGCTGTCGGTTGCATGAGCGCAGTATGTGCAGCCGACGCCCCCCATCTCGGACAAAAATATGGCCACGTTATTTTCCGTCAGTGCTCGTCTGCACTTAACGCAAACCCTGAACTCCGGGCTCAGGCCCAACATGCGGAGCAAACGCAATTCAAACTCGATGCACAACAGGCGCGCATCGGCCACTTGTTGTTCTTGCGCCTCCAGAGCGGAATACAGCAGTTGGTAATACTCCTCGCTTTCCAGTTCCAGTCCCTGAGCCAGCGCCTGGGTCAATTCGGCATAGTAGAGTCCGTACGTCAGCCTGACCAGGTCAGTGCGCAGTTTGCTGAATGTATTAATCGACTCGGCCTGAGTGATTATGTCGAAGGACTTGCCTTTCGCCAATAACAAACGATTGGCGCAAAGAGCCTCCGATTTGCCGGACATCTTCGTTCCGGGTTTGCGTGCCCCCTTTGCCACCGCCCGGCTCAAGCCGCGCTCGGATGAAAAAAGGTATACGACTTTGTCCGCTTCTCCAAGAGGGAAGCCACCGATGTTGATAGCCGTGAGGGCGAAAGTTGGCATTAAGACGGGCTCTAATGACAATGGCAGTTTATCAAATCTCCAGGTTCCTTGAAACTTTCGCGATCCGATTGCAGAGCCTATATGTGTCGTGTAACCTTTATCCTTTATTTGTTTATCGCGAGGATATTGAATGCCGAACCACAAAGTCGTCTCTCGAGATCAGTGGCTTGCGGAGCGCAAGCAGTTGCTCATCAAGGAGAAGGAGTTGACTCGCCTGCGTGCGCAAGTTGCCGATGAGCGTATGCAGCTTCCATGGGTCAAAATTGATAAGGAATATATTTTTGAAGGGCCCGGTTCCAAAGTTTCTCTCTGCGATCTATTCGATGGCAGACATCAGCTCATCGTTTATCACTTCATGTTCCAGCCGGACTGGGATGAAGGCTGTAAGTCATGTTCGCTGATTGCCGATCACTATGAGCCCCTCATCGTCCACCTGCAGCATCGGGACACGAGCATGGTGACGATCTCGCGCGCGCCAATCGAAAAACTGGAGAAATTCAGAAAGCGTATGGGTTGGAGATTCAAATGGTTCTCTTCACTCGATACCGATTTCAATTCCGACTTCGACGTTTATTTCCCGGGCGACGTGCGCGAGCAGAAGGAGGTCTATTACAACTACCGCACCATGCCTGGTTTTCCTTCCACCGAAGGCCCGGGCATGAGTGTGTTTTACAAGGATGATGATGGAGCGATCTATCACACTTATTCATGCTACGCTCGAGCTCTGGAAGACTTCATGAGTGTCTATCGTTTGCTCGATATTGTTCCTAAAGGGCGCGACGAAGCGGGTCTGGTCTATGGAATGGAATGGGTGCGCCACCACGACAAGTATGACGATCAGTCGTTCAAAGACATTTACGTGGAACTCTTGAGCTCGAAGAAAAAATGACTCGCCAACCCGTGGCGAAATTGATCAGCGTCATGTCCGGCAGGCGCTGCCTGGTCCTGCCGGTCGCCGCACAGGCGGTCGCCATCCCGGGTGCTGTTGCCATCCTTGATATGGTTGCCAGCCTTGTTGCGGGCGCCACTGCATGACCGGACCTGGCGGTCTCACTTGCTCTCGTCGTGGTGGTTGCGATCGTGGTTGCTCGTGGAAATACGGCCAGCCGTCGGCGCCCATTTGCACCCGGCCTGTACGCCGTCCCTGTGCCGATTCCCAGACCGCCGTCCCATCTCGTCTGACGGTCACCGTGTTGCCGTTGAATTGAACCGTGTATTCGTTCGCACTGCCTGAGGGATGAGTGGTGCGGGTCACGCGCCCGAAGTGAGCATCGTTGTACTCGCGCACGATCGTGCCGTCCGCTCTTCTTGTTTCAACGGTGCCGTTCTGCAACCGGGTGACAACCCGTCCGTCAGCGAAAGTCTGGCTGGAGGTTCTTCGTTGTTGATCGTTGGCCGCAAATGAAGTTTCCGAAACCATGCCATCTGTCCTGCCACTATATGTGGTGACGGTTCGTCCGTCGCTGTAGGTTTGCAACCGGCTTCGATGTTGAGCGTCGCCTGGGCCGAAGATGGTCTCGCTCCGCAATCCATCGGCACGCCCGTTATATTCGGTTTCCTTATGACCATCCGAATAGCTCCGGCTAACAGTGCGGTGTTCGGCATCATTGGCAGGATATCTTGTTTGAACGGTCAGTCCGTCCTGGCGATTTTGATAAGTAGTCACCTCAGTTCCATTAGCAAATACCTGCAATCGGGCCCGCTTCTGGGCATCATTGGCCGGATAAGTTGTTTCCCTTCTCATTCCGTCGCTGCGAGGGCTGCGAAATTCAGTTTCCCGCCTGCCGTCGCGAAACTCCGTAACAACATCACCATTCACCAAAACAGTTTGAGAAACTCTTCCTTGCGCATCATTGGCGGGGAAATTCGTGCGCCGTCTCGGCGCGTCCTGAGCTTGAGCGTTTGGGAACTGAGTTTCCTGGGTGCCATTGGGCCTGGTTGTTTCAATGACTTGATTCCCCTGGCCATCGCGGCGGCGTGTCGTCCGCGTCCCGTCATAATTCCATTGCTCCACGGTGCCATCAGGATTGGTGCGGGTGAAACCCTGAGGACTGAACTGATAGTTCCCGGGCATAACCTGATCGTTCAGGCGAGCAGTCACAGCGCCTTGTGCATTGCGCTCGAATGTCCAGACTTGATTGCCCGGAAAAGCGACAACGCTTACCTGCCCGGCAGCGTCCTGACGAATCACCGTGCCCGTGTTCGGGTTATAGGTCCTGGTATCAAGCGTGGTGCCGTTGGCGGAATGGTGCGTTTCGCGAATGGTTCCGTCCGGCAAAACACTGATTGCGCCGCGCCATTGCTGCCCGTTTGGTCCATGCCACATGTCGCTCAGCCGGCCGCTCGCATCACGTTGCCTTGTCCAGGAGCCCTGATATCGCCAATCGGAAATCGAGGCTACTTCCTGCGGCGAGTTGGGATTGTTGCTGTCGACAGGCTGCCAGCCAAGTTGTGTATGGTAGCGATTGTCGCGATCGACAATGTCGGTGGGATTTCCCTGGGCATTGAACTGCCCGAAAGGGCTGTTCGTATCGGCTGGTCGAGCTGTCCCACTCGACTGATCGCCGCTGAGAAGATTGCGGTTCCTGGCCGCGAACAGTCCCGCCTCCGTCGCGATGCGGAAGAAGTCGAGGCTGGGCGTCGGTGCCGCCACAAGCCGCCCCACATCAGAATAAACGCTCTGGTTAACATCGCTAGTCATTGTTTATTCCTTATATAGAAACGCGGGCGCCGAACCTTGTTTTTAAACTCTGCCACAGCTGAGGCCGAGCGGGCTTTTCAAATCCCAAGATATCGAAAGCGCCTGATCAGATCCTGATCAAGTTCAAGAATTGATTACCCGAAGCAAGCCCCGGCAGCCCATCATCTCCACAACCTCTCTGCGCGGGTCTGCTCATCGACCTCAATCATCAAACTCGAGCTGACCAAGAACGAGATGACACGCATGGCACTTTTTGGCGTGAAAGTGGTCATGCACGGCACTTTTACTCTTTACATCGCTGGAATTTCTCCCAGAAAAAAGACACGCACGTCACTTTTTGAGCAAGAAGTGGTCATGTAAGTCCCAATACATGTAAGTCCAAAAAAAGAGTCGTGCAGTGCCATATGTAGAAACGGATGACAACCAAAACCACCTGCGGCGACTGCGCTAGCGGCATGCTAGATTGAGGTATGGTCAAGTCGTCGACGCCGAAACTTTGGAAAATTGCAACGCTGGTGGCGTTGTTCGCATTTGTTGCAGCGCCATTTTTCTGTCGGCACTCATCAGATAAAGGAACGCACCAGAATGAGGTGCACAATACGGTGCAGAATGAGGTGCATAATGAACTGCTTTACTCGGGGACGATTAGATACAGCGGCAGCGGTCAGCATACCTGGGTGAACACAAAGCTGTGGCGTACAAAAGAAGGGCGATTCGTTGGTTCGTACAGGTCTCAAGCTGAAGACGGAATCTACTCGGGTGTTTTGAGAGAATTGGAAAGTGTGGGCGACAGGACAGATTTTTCCTGGAAAGACAGATACGGAACGGGCACTCTAGAAGTTACCTTCTCAGAAGACGGAGGCAGTTTCTCCGGCAAGTATACAAACGAAAACCACGACGACTATACCGGCAGTTGGTCCGGCGAACGAAATTAAAGGTCCGAATTGCTTCGAGCGCTTTGCGGTGACTTTGCCGAGCGCGCTTTCCAGTGCGTGTTGCGGTTACTTATCCAGCGCGTGTTGCGGTTGCTTATCACCGCGTGTTGCAGTTGCTTATCAGTGCGTGTTGCGGTTGCTTATCAGCGCGTGTTGCGGTTGCTTATCAGCGCTCGTTGCGGTTACTTATCCAGCGCGTGTTGCGGTTGCTTATCCAGCGCGCACTTGCGCTTACTTCGGTTGGCGAGGTTTACGTGCGCTTGTCGTCACATCGGTTATATCGCCGTGACCGTCGACTTTGAAATCTTGATAGACGATGCCGAGCACGTTGCCCTTCATGTCTCGAACCACACTGCGATAAGCCCAACCAGCGGGATTGAGCTCACGAGTAGTGTTATAGCCTATGTCGCCAAGCTTGGGATCGTGAATGATGAAGTCGGCCTCCAATCTATGATTGCCGGGATTCCCCGGATTTTCGCGAAAGCAGTTTGCGTCGCTGCCGGCCGGCCGGGCGATGCGGATTGGTTGCCCGTTTGGATCGAGTTGCTTTTGCGGTTCTGAAATCGCCGGTTCGTAATACTGAATTTGCTTACCGTGCTCGTCGACTCGAGTCATCGACAGGTTCAGTTTGTCCGGGCGATTCCACCAGAAATCAGATGGATTGCCGCTCATCTTGAACTGATCTTGCTCAACTCGCGGGCTGCCTCCATCGAAATGCGTCACTTTCAAGTTGGCACTAGCTACGGTGTCAGAAAACATTGCACTCAAGTCCCAACCTTGCGTGTCTGCCTGACCGTCAATGCGCATGGCGCTCTTGGCTTTCGAGCCCTGTCTTGAGGTGTCGACGGTCAGGGATTCGCCATTCTTGTGAGCTTTGCTTGTAAAAGTGGATTCGATACCTTGTTGTAAAAGTAAATTGATTGGCTCTTGGCGCAAATTCATCAAAACCACTTCATTGCGCGCGACAGTTGTCTCCGAGATAGGAGCGGAAGATGTTGATCCCATGATTGATACCATTTACGAGTGGGTGGGTGCAGGCCACGATAATATATGCAGGCATCCTTAATGTCAGTGGGGAAAATACGCAGCCTCGAGCAGATTGATGCCTGATCAGAAAAAATGATGCGGCCAATGAAGTGCTGAGGGAGGTCGTCCGCCGCTTGTCTCAAAAAAACCGCCGCGGCAGGAAACCGGGCCGGGGGTGCACATTTGCAGACCAGCCAAAATCCCTTCTGTTCTTATGACGATTAGATCAAATCTCTTGACTTAAACTTATATTCGTCGGTTGCCGAGACTGGCTTCTGCCAATGCTTTCGAGGTCCGCTTGTCAGCCGAAGGAAAGCGGTGTTATGACGATCGCGTCATATCAACATAAGGGCTTCAAAATAAGGGTGCTCAAGAGCATGAGCACCCCCTGAGAATTGAAAAAATAACCCAGTCCGAACTCGGCTATTTTTGCTTGGCGCGTTCTTTGACGAGCGACTCCCATTCTGTGTGAATAAAGCCCAGCTCCGGCTTATCGCTGCGCTCGTATGTGTGGGCGCCGAAGAAGTCGCGTTGCGCTTGCGTCAAGTTCTGAGGCAAATGCTCGGCGCGGTACATATCGAAGTACGCCAGACTGGCTGACAATGCCGGAACAGCAATGCCGTTATTCTGGGCGAAGTTGATCACATGGCGCCAACTTTGCTGAACATCGACGATATAGCTTCCGAAGTCCTTATCCATGAGCAAGTTAGGCAACTTCGGATTGTTGGCGTAAGCCTTGCGAATCTCTTCGAGAAGCTCGGCACGAATAATGCAGCCGCCCTTCCAGATACGGGCGCATTCCGCGAGATTGATGTTCCACTCATAATGATCCGAGCCGGCTTTGATCAAAGACATGCCCTGAGCGTAACTGCAAACCTTGCTGGCATAGAGCGCATCGGCAAGACACTCAAGAAATTCCTCACGCTCCTCATCATCCTCGACAATGGGAACCGGTCCGGCAAGCACCTTCGACGCCTTGACGCGCTCATCTTTCATAGCCGAGAGCAATCGACCGGTAAGGGCCGCATCGATGGTCGGAATCGGCACTCCTAGCTCAAGCGCCACCTGTCCGGTCCAGCGCCCGGTACCCTTCTGACCGGCCTTGTCGACAATCAGGTCGACGAGCGGCTGCCCGGTTTCCCGGTCTTCGACAGTGAGGATCTGAGCGGTAATATCGATGAGGAATGAATCGAGTTTGCCCTCATTCCAATCATCAAACGTTTCGGCAATCTCCTCCGCTTCCATGCCCAGACCGCGCTTCATCACGTCATAAACTTCGGCGATCAGCTGCATGTCACCGTATTCGATACCGTTGTGCACCATCTTCACGAAGTGACCGGCACCATCAGGGCCAAGATAAGTGACGCACGGACCATCATCGACTTTGGCGGCGATGGCTTCCCAGATCGGTCGAATCTTTTCATAGGCATCCTTGTTGCCGCCGGGCATGAGGGAGGGTCCGTTCAGCGCCCCTTCCTCTCCGCCTGACACGCCGGAGCCGATCAGGTAAACGTCGTCGATCAGTAAGCTTTTCTCTCTTCTGCGCGTATCCTCATAATGAGAGTTGCCACCATCTATGATGATGTCTCCATCATCGAGAAAGGGTCTGAGGCTCTCGATTGTCTGGTCGACCGGCGGACCGGCTTTGACCAGCAAGATGATCTTTCGCGGGGTCTCGAGCGTTTCAATAAACTCTTTGATTTCCTTGCAGCCAATCACTTGCTTGCCCTTGGCGCGATCGTTGATGAAATCTGTCACTTTCTCGTGGGTACGGTTATAAATTGCAATCGGAAAACCATTGCGCTCAATGTTGAGCGCCAGATTCTCGCCCATAACACCAAGCCCAATTAGCCCAACCTTTGCTTTGTTTGTCATGATTTCTTGCTCCTCAGATTACTCCGCTCTCTTTCTCGCCTCAAAAACTCTTGTGCTCGCTATCGTCGCTCGCTCCCTCAAAGGAATCAGTGCTGGCAGGCATGGGACTGACACTCCTGATAAGCCTCTCGATCGAGATACCACTTCAAGCTCCCATCGGTGGCCTTGACCAGCTGGGCAGGGTACAAATGCTGATCGGCGGTTTTCTCGCCGAGAATGTGGGCAATCACCGGGGCCTTATCGTGCCCGGCGACCACGAAGATGATGTTCTCGGAATTGTTTATCACAGGCAGAGTCAGGGTGATTCTATGCGTGCTCATCTTCTCGACGTAGTTGGAGACGACCAGCCTCTGCCGCTCCTCAAGCGCCTTCGTGCCCGGAAAGAGCGAGGCTGTGTGCCCATCGGGACCAAGCCCCAAAAGCATCAGATCGAAGCGGGGCAGTTGATTTTCACCAAGAGCGAAAAATTTCTTGATCGTCTTCTCGTACAGCTCAGCTGATGCCTCCGGATTCACATCCTGCATCTCAGTCGGGAAAATATTCTCGGCGGGGACCGGAACCTTAGAGAGAATCGCTTCATGCACCATGTGATAATTGCTGTCCTCGCTGTCATGCGGAACGCAACGCTCATCGCCGAAGAAGAAAAATACTTTGTCCCAGGGTATCTTGTGCAGATACTGCGAGGATGCGAACGATTCATATAAAGGTTTCGGCGTCGAGCCGCCCGAGAGAGCGACGGTGAACCGCCCGGTTGCCTCGGCTTTGCGCCGGGCCAGATCGACGATCGCCTCGGCCAATGAATGGATCATGGACTCTTTGCTCTGGAAGACTTTTATATTTTCGCCCATGCTTTCAATCACCTCACAGACGCAGCCATTTCACAAACGAGCTCCAGCAGTTCCTCATAGATCTCACCCGACAGGGGATTCTCCAGTGTCTCGATAACCGCATCCGCGGCGCCATCGCCGGTGGTACCACCGCCGCCGTTTCCTTCCTGCTTCGCGTCTTTGCCGTTCCGATCTTTGCCGCTTATGCGCACCAGCAGTCCCGGCGCCGTGCAGTCCTGGCTGACGACCAGCCTCTCGTCAGGATTGCCGACGAACTCGAGCGCCATTCGATTGAGCGAACCGGATGCCGATTGGCATTTAGAAGCGCGAATGACGACATGTATGCGGCGGCGACCGAGGCTGAATTCGATTGCCACCTCATCTTTGCTCTGGCGCCCGCCTTTGACGAACTTCCAGGACAGACGAGTAGCCAACCATGCCACCATTAGCAGTGCCTGGATAGAGACACCCGCTTGCCCGTCACTAACTTCAATGTCGATCTTATCAATTAGATCGATATCCTCGATCGACAATAAGCCGCGCCCCGGATGGAAAGCGCGAGCTACGCTCTGGCGCCAGGGAAGCAGACGAGTCCAATTCAAATCATAAAGAACGGTGTCATCGTCGAGTCGATAGAATACATCTTTTAGATCGAACAAGTGGGCTAGCTGTCCGTTCATATCAGCGGTGTCGACGATAAGACGATCGATGAAGGGTAAAAATGGACCAATCATCTCTTTGGCCGGACGCGTCTTGTGCCACCACAACCAGGTGGGCAGATCGGCGATGCGTAACGGCAAAACTACGCTCGCTAATGGTCTTGTTCCCTGCCCTTGCCAGCGGACGTTGATCTGCTCGCAGCAAATCTGACTCTTCTTGCCTGACACCAGACGACAGCGCGCCGTCACGAAGGCTTCCAGATGCTCGTCGTTCGACTGGATGGCATGAGCGAGAATGGCTCGGCATGGATGTTTCAATGTAATGTCTTCGAGCATGTCCGCTCCCACATCAGCCTCTGATGAGGTGCACAAAATGAAGTTCATCGAACAGGCTCTGGTTACAGACGGTTCGCCGTCAGCCTCGGCCTTGCCGGCCTGCTCCCAGAGCTCGAGAAGCTCCTTCTCTATGCGATCGACATCGACGTGGTGAAATTTGCCGGATAGAAACGACGACATTTCCGTCGCAGTGCTCATAGCTCCCTCCATTCATGACCGCAAAGCGCCAGGAGCTCATGGCTCTCGGCAGGACCCCAGCTGCCTGATTCGTAGTTGGGGAAGGGGCGGTGATTCAATTGCGTTCCATGCCGCGACGATTTGCCGGGCATAGTTTTGGACCAATGCTCAAGCAGCGGATCGATCAGCCGCCAGGAAGCTTCGACAAAATCGGAGCGAGCGAAAAGGGATGGATCGCCGATAAGAGAATCGAGAATCAGGCGCTCGTAGGCACTCGGGGTTCTGCTACCAAATGCGGTGCCATAACGAAAGTCCATGGTCAAGGCGCGAATTTGTGTCGTCGGTCCCGGTTGCTTTGTGGCAAAGCGCAGCGATATGCCGTCGTCAGGCTGAATGCGCATGACCAGCACGTTCGGGTTTTCCGACTTAGCCAGACGCAACGCCGCTCCACCCATCTCCTCAAACAGCTTTTGCGGCGGCTTGCGAAATTGAATGGCGATTTCAGTGACCCGCTTAGCAAGCCGTTTTCCAGAGCGGAGATAGAATGGCACTCCCGCCCATCTCCAGTTGTCGATGAACAACTTCAGAGCGGCAAAGGTGTCCGTATTCGACTCGGGCGAAACCCTGTCCTCATCCCTGTAGCGCTTGACGCGATTGCCAAGCACGAAGCCTTCCCCGTATTGACCGCGCACCGCGAAATCATCGATCGTGTCGGGATCGAAGGGTCTGATCGCTTTGAGCACCTTGACCCGCTCGTCGCGCGTCGACTCCGGATCGAGCGAAATGGGCGGCTCCATCGCCACCAGTGCCACGAGCTGCATCAAGTGATTCTGGATCATGTCACGTGAGGCGCCCGCCTCTTCGTAATACGGCCCGCGCTCCTCAACGCCAATCGTTTCAGCCCCGGTGATTTGAATGTGATCGACAAACTCGCGCGTCCAGATGGGCTCGAAGATACTGTTAGCAAAACGAAAGCACATGATGTTCTGCACAGTCTCTTTGCCAAGATAGTGATCGATTCTATAAATTTGATGCTCGCGTAAGGCATCGTGCAGAATCGAGTCAAGCTCGATCGAAGACGAGAGATTGTGGCCGAACGGCTTCTCGACGACCACACGCGGCCAGGCGGGCTCGTTTATTTTGCGCTTGAATGCTAAGCCGCTTTCAGCTAGGCGAGTAATGATTGGCACATAAAGACTCGGCGATGTGGAGAGATAAAATATGTGATTGCCCATCGTGCCGCGGCTCGATTTCAATTCATCAAGCGTTTTGCTCAAAAGCTTATAGGCATCCAGATCGGTCGAATCGCCGGCACGATAGAAGAGCGACTTGGCAAAACTATCCCAGCTGGCTTTCTCTAACTCGATGTCCTCGGAGTATTTGCTGACTGACTCACGCATGGCATCGCGGAATTGATCATCGCTCATCTGCGTCCTCGACGTTCCTAAGATGGCGAAGCTCTCCGGCAGCAGATCCTGCACATAAAGAGCATAAAGAGCCGGCAGAAGCTTTCTCTTGGTCAGGTCACCGTGGGCGCCGAATATGACCAGAGCAAACGGCTCCGGTCGTTTCTCCTCCGGCAGGCCGACTAATAAAGGATTCTCTACCATTGTGCTTTGCGCCATTTCTGGGACCTCGGTCGGGAGAAGTTCGCTATCTTTGACACCGCGGCTTGCCAACATGCAATCGAGTCGTTGTACTGGACAATCGAGCCGTCGATAGGGCATGAGTTCGACGAAACGACCACTGGCCCACAGTCGGATGATCTTGGCAAGTGAGGCGAAGATCGTCTGCCGGGCACGTCCGCCGAAGCTACAAAGATACTACGTTTTGCACCGCAAGCGTATATCTTTCTAACATTGTTGAATTCAGTTATTTGTTCTTCTCGATGTAACTGAAGAACTCTTCCTCGCTCGGCGCTCCCTCTTTGATAAAGATCGCCTTGCCGTTTGCATCAATATAAACCAGAGTCGGATATCCCGACACTTCATATTTCGTCTTCAAAGTGGCATTGGCCGGATCATCGCCGTCAATCCGCTCGAAGCGCACCGTGCCGCCGAACTTACTGCGAGCTTTATCAAAGGTCGGGGCAAAGTCCTTGCAATTCGGACACCAGCTGGCGTAAAACTCGATTATTTTTTTCAGTTTGCTGGCGGCAACAGTCGTTTTGACGCCTGGCTTCTCGTGCTTGGCCTCGTCTGGTTTGCCGGTGGAAATATACGTTTTGACGCCCGGTTTCTCGAGCCTGGCCTCCTCTGGTTTGTCGGTGGGAACCCACGTTTTGACGCCCGGTTTCTCGGGCTTGGCCTCCTCTGGTTTGTCGGCGGCCTCCTCCCCTTCATCGGCTTTCTTGATCACCCCGGCCGTGCCGTGCCTTTCGCTCACGGTCGTCGCTCTGGGCTTCATTCTCTGCACACCTTTGAGCCCCTTCTCGGCCAGCTCTTTTAATTGCGGATCCGTGGCATTGGTGATCGCCAGCTGAAAGGCAAGCGCGGCCCGATCGTTGTTTTTCAAGGCCAGGCTGCAAAGGGCGATGTAATAGTGTGCTTGTGCATCTTGACCACGCGCCCGCACAACTTCCTCGAATCTCGTCAGAGCAGGCTTGTACTGCTTATCGTTGTAAAGCCTTATGCCGTCACGAAAGAGAAGATTAGGATTGGGCGCCACCGGCAACTTCCGCTCTTCCTTTTTATCGGCGGCCTGAGCGGGCAATGGTTTAAAAATCGATGCAAAGCAGAACAATGAGACAATCGATAAGCACACAGCCAGGCTGCTTGAGCGTAATCCGGCCGGCAAGCTCAAGTGCTCTCTAATCAACTGCCCCGATTGCATCATCATCCTCCGACTCCTGTAACTTCAGGCACGATCGATCAAACCGTCACCGCCCTAGATTTCAGACTACCAAAATGTCTGCGCCTTGTGAACAACACCTGTAACTCTAAGGATATCGGTTGCACCCGCAATCACCTGATTGACAACAAGAAGCATGGAGATTGAAGGACAGGATCGAGAAAGCACGAGGAAGATTGGCGAGCGCCCGCCTGGTAGTTACCGTCAAGAAGCACTGGTATCATATCTGCTACCAGGTTCCAGGCTGGCGATCGAGCCCTGGCGATCCATGCTGCACGCCGCTCGAAGGCGATTTCTAATGATTGCTAATGTATACATGACAGAGGTTTTCTCTTGACGATCACAAGTTACAAACAATCACCTGTTAATTTAGCCCTTCGTAGAACGCTGGCACTCTCTATATAGATTTGGTAGCAAAATGAAACCACTTTTCTCCTCAAAGGCGCAGCTCACCCTCGTGTTCGTCATATGCGCCGCGTTTTTTATTAGCTTTGCGACAAACGGCAATGGTGGCAACTCAGCCCTTGCCGATCAGGCAGTCGGTTTGATCAAGCCCAAGAAAGAGGGTGGGAAAAAGCCGAAAATCGTGGACACCGATTCAGGCGATGCGCGCGTCTTCGTTTACGACCCCGATAAGGACGACAAGGTCAAGATCGACATCGCCGACAACGCCGTTATTACCTTGAATGGTGAACCGGCTAACGTCACGGATTTGAAGGCGGACGATGTCGTCGATTACACGCAGGACTTGAGCGGCCGCATCGTCACCTTGTCCGCAACCAGAGCGATAAATGGCATCGTCCTCTCCGTCAGACCGGATAAGCTGGTGATTACCTCCGACTATGTCGATCGCAAAACGCTCGATATTTTGCCGACCACGAAGCTGACGCTCGAATCAAAAGACGTGAATATCGATCAGATTCATCCCGGCGATCACGTCAGCATCGTCTCAAGCAAAGCTAATGGCGCCATCGCCGTGAAGGTGAGCGCCGCCAATATGCTCCTCGACTTCTGGCACAACTTTCAAAAGAACCTCTTCAAGCCGCTCCTCCTATTTTTCTATCTCGGCTTCTGCATCACGCTTCTCAAAGTTCCCTTCGAATTCCCGCATGCCATCTATCAGGGACTCACCGTCTATCTCTTGCTGGCAATTGGCTGGCACGGCGGCGAAGAGCTGGCCATCCTTTCGGGAGCCGCACTCTCGCAGGCGGCTATGTATATGCTCGTCGGCTTCTGCACGAATTTGATCATCGGTTTCTGCGCGTACTTCATCTTGCGCAGCTTCATACCAAAGATGCGCAAAATAGATGCGGCGACGGTGGCGGCATATTACGGCTCGGACTCAGCCGGTACCTTCGTCACCGCCCTTGGTGTCTTGCAGGTGGCGGCGATCAAGTACGCCGCCTATATGCCGGTCATGCTCGCCATTATGGAGATTCCAGGCTGCCTCGTCGGTCTTTACCTGGCTTCGCGCATGCGCCGCAGGGGCATGGATAAAGCCGGCAACATGCCTGATGAGCCTAACTATAACAAGCAACGCTCCACCAGTAGTGGCGTGCACATCCTGCAGAGCGGCGTTTATCGCGCCCCATCGCAAAGCCAGAGCAGCCAGTCGCACAGCGCTCAAAACCAGCAACGCAGCGCCTCTCAAGAGATGAGCGGCGATGCGCGCGCTGCCATGCGCAAACAATCACAATCGATTATTTGCGCACCCGGCACCGAATCCAGTGGCATCCAGGTGGTGGCGGCTAAGCGAAGCCAGTCACAATCGCTGCTCGGGCCTCCGCCAACCGCCGATGATGTTGAAGCGGCCTCCAAACCAGCGAGTCAGGCCCGCAATGCCGCTGGATCACCAACAGCCGGCCCGCCCGTACCAGTCGTCGATACGGCTCCGAAGCAGGGTCTTATGATAAGCCCGATGATTATTCGGGAAATTTTCTTGAACCCGGGAATTTTCCTGCTTCTCGGCGGCATTCTCATCGGATTCTTGAGCCGTTTGCAAGGCTCCAATATCACAGCCCCCGACGATCAGCTTTTCGTCAGTTTGTTCCAGGGCATGCTCTGCCTTTTCCTTCTGGAAATGGGCATGACAGCCTCCCGGCGCCTGAAAGATTTGAAAACGGCCGGTCCGCGCTTTATCGTCTTCGGCCTGGTCATGCCCAATATATTCGCCCTCTTCGGCATCGGCATGACAAGCGTGTTCAGCCATGTCATCGGTCAACCCCTGCAGTTGGGAACCTATCTTCTATTTGCAGTGCTCTGCGCCGCCGCTTCATATATTGCCGTGCCGGCGATTCAACGCCTGGCCATTCCGGAGGCGAGCCCGACTTTGCCCCTGGCGGCCTCGCTGGGTTTAACGTTCACTTACAACGTCACTGTGGGAATACCTCTATACTTAGCGATCGCAGAAACCGTAATCAAGAACTTCCCAGTGGTCGGAGCTTAAAGGAGGCGAGGAATGAAGGTGCTCATTACCGTGGACGGGTCGGAGTATTCCAAGACAGCTATTGATGCGGTCATTAACCGCGCCTGGGAACCTGATGATCAGTTTGTCGTTTTGACCGTAGCTGATGATCTGCCCAAGGAATTTTCCTTCTTGCGCGATGGTCAGGAGCCGGATTCAGTCGCCAGCGCCCTTGTGCAGCAGTATGAATCGTATGTCGATGAAGCGGTGCAAAAACTGCAAAGCGGGCTCCCCGAGCACTTTGTCGAGGCAGCCGTGGCCCGCGGGCCGATTGCTCAAACCATTGCCAACTGCGCCCGCACCTGGGGCATCGATTTGATCGTCATGGCCTCCAACGGCCGCAAAGGCTTTCAGAAAATGCTGGTCGGCAGCGTTACTGAAGACGTGATCAAGCTGGCGCCTTGCTCGGTCGAGGTGATCAAGAAGCGCTGATCCGTTTGCTACTCAATCGGGAATCGGCTCATCCGATTGCACATTGATGACGCGCACGCCGCGCCCTTCCAGGTAATCAAGCACGTCCTGGGCATGTCGGCCCAGCGGCCACAAAGGCACCTCCATTTGCGCATAACTCGTGTGCAGAATGACGGCGGCCGAGTCGCGGTAAGGATAATACTCGGCGTACCTGATGTCGTCCAGGAGCACCATCTGAGTCGAGCGCCTCTTGCTGCTGTAATCGACGATATTGAGGACGGCATCGGTATCGGTCAGCTCGAGAACATAGTGCCGCCTCGCGTCCCGCCACAAAGAGCGAGCCATGACAGTCAAAAATGTGGCGAAGGCAATGGCCGAGCCGCCAATCACGATACCCCAGTAAGCGTTATGGAAAAACGCCCAGCAAGCCACGATCAGCCACATCGCCATGAAGAAATAGCCGACGATAATGGCCACCCAGAGCACACTCGATCCCACCCGCTTGATGCGCGGGTCTGATTCCAGTCTCAGACACGTCTTCAGGGCTGTGACCATAAGCGAATCTCCAGGGCCTATATAGCAAATCGCCAGAATCGAATGTCAAGAAGATCTCCACCATTGTCTATGCCCGAAAACAGCGACAAGACAACATTTTCTAACGGGCTGGCGGAAACTGGCTTTGAGAATTAACCAAATATAGTGACTGCCGTGATAAACGACATGCAGTTCCACATGCAATGCGCCACCATGGAGGGTATCAAGCTCTTGGTTCTTTCTAAAACGAAGGCGAAGAGACAACCGAGGATGAAGAGCTGCAAGGCACCGCCGAGATCGAGGTGGGCGAGCGAAAAGAGCGCGCCGCTGAGAACCACCGCCGGGAAAACCGACAGCCGGCGGCGCAGCGATGTGTAAAGGAAACCGCGAAAGAGCGTTTCCTCGCAGATGGCGGGCAGAACCCCGAGGGTTATGAGGAACATGACGGTCGAGAGAGCGTTGCTCTCTTTGGCCGCCGACAAAACGATAGCGACGATCGGATTTGCCGATCCGGTGCTGCCGAGCTTGGCGGCAATGAAGGTTGCCACCACCACTAGTGGCACAGCGGCAAACCAGGTCAAAACACCGGCCAACACCAGGCGCACGGGGCCGAGATTTCCAATTCGCAAGCGCAGCTTTATGCCCTCGAGGAATTGCAATTGCGCCGGTCTGAAAGCGAAGAGATAGATGAACAAAAGCGCCGGCAAATTCTGGAGCAGATAAAGACCGGCGGTCAGGAAGGCGACTGAGAGCGCACCATGTTCGGTGGCAATGGATGCGAGCTGCTTGGTGGCGCCTTTCAAGAGGGGAGCGACGATAAACTCAGCGGAAAGCCAGGCGATGAACACGCCGTAAACGGCTCGCCAGGTCCAATCGCCGGCGGCGGCAATCAACTGGCGGTGGTTTTCATCAGTAGGAGTTCGGCCGAGGAAAATCAGCTGCACGACAATCACGAACAGACCGGCTAAGAAAGCAAACAGTGCCGCGCACACATAAAGCATGACTCTGATCAGATAGTTGAAATAGTTATCGAAAAATTCACTCAGGCGCTGCTGAAACTCTTGTTTGCGTCCGGCGGCATTCTCGATCTGGACGTTCAATATGTCGCGGTACCAACCGGGCGGAACGTTTTTTTCCAGAATCTTGCGCATCGCCGGCAGTTGATCGGCGCTGATTTTTTGATCGATATAAATCTTGCCGATCAAGTCAGCCAGAGCCTTGCCCTTTGCCTGATTCTCTTCACTGCCGCCCAGGGATTTCAGCTGCTCGATTGGTTTTTTGATGCCTTTCCCCTCCTCTGCCAGGAGAATGATTTCCTTGGCATGAAGAACGGCGGAGTCGGGTGAGGCTGCAATGGCTTTGCTCAGACACTTTTCAGCTTGCTCATAAGTGTCTTTGCTGAAGTGCTTGAATTGACGGTCGAGGGCGCTGTCTGCAGGCATGCGCCTCTTGATTGAAATGAAAGCCGAGTTCATGCGCAATGAAAGCTCCGCCTTATCCGCCTCGAGGTAGGCGGCATTGCCGCCCTTGCGCCCTTCAAAAGCCGTGTAAAGCGATCCGGCGACAAACAGCGTCGCGAAGACGAGCAACAGGTCAACTGCCAGCCGCTTCTGTTTGCCCTGCATAAACAATGCCAGCCCTGACAGAACAATGAAGCCCGTCAGCCAAGCAAGATATGTAGCATCGCTAAACTGCAAGGAGCCTCCTTGCAACAAAACCGAACCGGCGTCCAAACATAGTATAGACAATCTACCCTCATGCCGCTCGCTCATCTTTCAGGGCAAGCCGGGTGCTTTATCCTCTGAGGAACGCCCGGCGGCTCGCTCGGGTTTCGCCCGGCCGCCGAACGGGCATATTTCCAGCAACTTTTAGTTGGTCGGCAGAGTCCTGAAAGACAAATTAATGCGCCAATCGGCCTGAGGTGAAAGGCGTGCCTGACGATAAGCAATGGGCACCACATATGAAGGCATCGCCCGAACTGAAGCTCAAGCAATCAGAGAATCAGGGCGCGGACAAGGGTGCCACCATGCTCGAGCCTACTTTGCTCGAGCAAAACGGCCGCTCGCCCATCGATGACGATCAGGGCGTGACGCGCCAGGTTTCAAACTCGCTTATCAACCAGGTAATCGGCGGTCATTACCTGGTTCTTTCCATGCTCGGCGAGGGCGGGCTTGGTATCGTCTATAAAGCTCAGCATCAGCTTTTGGGCACGATAGTGGCGATAAAATTCATGCATTGCGGCAAACAGCTCGACGGCAAAGCACTGATGCGTTTCCAGCGCGAGGCGCAAACTGCCATTCAATTGAAGCACCCGCTGATTGCCGGCATCCAGGAATTCGGGGTGCATAACGGAACGCCTTTCCTGGTCATGGAGTATGTCGAAGGCAAGCCTCTCAACCTGATGCTCGATGAAGTCGGGAAACTGGAGCCAAAGCGAGCCTTGTCGATTTTAAAACAAGTTGCCGAAGCGTTGGCGTTTGCCCACAAACACAACGTCGTTCATCGCGACATAAAGCCGCACAACATTCTTGTCAAAACCAGAGAGGGCGCCGACGAAGTAAAAATCATCGATTTTGGTATTGCAAAGAACGTCGAAGACAAAGAGGCAATCGCTCTGACTCAAACAGGAGAGGTTTTCGGCAGCCCAAGCTATATGAGTCCGGAGCAATGCCAGGGCAAGAAAGTCGATTACCGCACCGATCTCTACTCTGTCGGATGCATGGCCTACGAGATGCTTAACGGACAGCCACCTTTTATAGGCGACTCGCCTCTGGACGTGATCATGAAACAGATCAATGACGAGCCGCCGGCAATGAAACCAATTCCAGGACTGATCGGGCTCGATCGCGTGATAAAAATCTGCCTTGCTAAAGAACCGCAGCACCGATACGCATCGGCTGCCGATTTGCTTAAGGATCTGGAGGCGATCGAGCAAGGCAAACCATTGCCCAGCAAGCCGCATAGCCAGGCACTGATCAGTCGAGCCTGGCTCAAGAAGCGCCTGGCTCGCATCGCCTGGCTTGGCGCCGCCGTCCTGGGCATTTTTCTTGCACTCCTCATTTACATGGGAGGGCCTCAAACACCCGAGGGGCGTATCGAGGACATCAGGCAAATCTCGAAGTTTATCAATGCGCATCCACAAGACTCATCCGCCTACTACCGGCGCTCCATTTTGTATTGGAAGAACAAACAATTTCGCGAAGCAAAAACGGACATCGATAAAGCGATTGCCCTGAATCCAAAAGACGGCGACGCCTACTTGCAAAGAGGAAGAATTTGCCTTTATCTCACCGAATACGCTCAAGCGGTTTCTGATTGCTCGCAAGCCATTCAGATCAACCCATCAAACTTCGAGGCGTTCAGCATAAAAAGCCAGGCTGAGAACTATCTGGGCAGGTACGAGCAAGCGCTTGCCGATGCCGACAACGCTCTGGCTATAAACAAAGACAACCAGCTAAACGAGAATCTCGCCGCTCATTTCGCCAGAGCCTGCGCTCTCAACAGATTACATCGCAGCAAGGAAGCGCTGCGGGATCTTCAAGAGTCCGAGGGGCTGCTCAGCAATGCGACATCCTACGGACAAGCGGAGAGAGAATTGTGGTCGCAATACCTGGATAGAGAGAAGTGCAAGGCGTATATGCACCTGAACATGATCGAGAAGGCCCGCAAAATTGTCGACCATAATCTCGAGCTCAACGCGAAGCAAGTCTGGGCATTACGAGCAAGAGCACAGATTCATATGAAAGGCAAAGCGCTCGATCAAGCACTGCGCGATATCGATGAAGCGCTTGCCCTGGAACCTTACAACAACGCGCTTCTGGCCGACCGTGCCCAATTCATGCTTGCCGAGCACGAGCCGGCCAAGGCTCTGGAGCAGTTGAGCAAAATCCCTGCTAAATGGCGCGATGCCCGCTGGAAAGAGCTTGATGCAATAGCGCGACAAATGCTGGCCAGAGAGAAGCAATAAGGTCAGGCATACGAGGCAAAGAGCCGGCAACGCCTTACATCGATCCACCGCCGCCGTCTCCACCAAAGAAGGTCGAGCCGTATTCGCCCAACTCGCCGAAGCCGCTGAATTCGCCGTAATCACCAAATGAGTCGAGTCCGCCGAATTCCGTTCCGGTGTCGTGCAAGAAGTCTTTATCCTCATCAGGATAATAGCGATCGGCGCGCGGCATCTGATCGGGATAATAGCCCCAGGGAAAAAACCGAGAGAGCTTCTTGCGGCGCAAGAATCTGGGCAGTTTGACAAAGCCGAGCCCCAAAAGCATTACGCCTGCGAAAGCCAGCTCGGTCAGAAGTATGTTTGTCCAGTTCATTCTTGCCTTGCACCTGGTGCTGACTAGAGCATCCTAGATAGCAACGGACAAGAAGTCAACGGTTTAAGTGGGAATATTACTCAACACCTCTGGTCTCTGCCGCTGCCGATGGGTTTCTTCAACGATGTTAGTGTTTACTCAACCAGGCGGCGTGCTGAACGGAGGCAGTGTTTCAAAGGCGTTCCGGCCTTACTCGACGTCTGTAAAGAGCGCGACCGACTGGTTGCCTATAGAAGTTACCGACATATGCGGCGTTTGCGTGCGCTTGAAATTTTCGATGTAGCGACGCAAGGCTTCGCGGATGAGTTCCGATCTGGTTCTGTGCTCGACTTGCGCGACGAAGTCAATCTGTTCCAATAGACCCGGAGGAAGAGCAACAAGTACTTTCTTAGGCATGCGAGGTCCCTTTATTCAAACTATAAAGTGGTACAACAATTTAAAAAATTCACGAAGCCATCTGCGCCCTGGTCGTTCGCAAGTCAACGATCCGAGTGGGCATCATCAATGACCTCCGATATAAAATATAGAACTAAAGGGCGATTTTTGAAAGGGCTGAAACGCCCATAAATAGACGAGATGGTCAAAACCTACATAAAAGATGTTTTGGATTCGCCAAAAACGAGTCGCCTCAAGACCTGCTTATAAAGCCGTTTTTGGAATGTCCATCCAGGTTGACTTTTTGCGATTCTTTTTTTTCGATAAAGACTCTTGCTTTTTTTCATTGTCCAAAAACATGTCATAATGCGCTTCTTATGTGTATACGTTCGACTCCTGTTTGGATGCCGTCGAACGAGAGCTGATTCAGATCCTTAACGATGTTGGCGGGAAACGGAGAGAACATGGAAGTTACTGATTCAGAGGAACGACGATTGACGGCCAATGTCAAAGCCGGTGGTTGCGCCGCCAAACTCGGCGCTGCCGAGCTGGCCAGGCTACTGGCCGGGCTGCCGGCAGCCAAAGCGCCGCCTGACTTGATTGCCGGCTTCGGCAATTTTGAGGACGCGGCGGTATATAAGGTGTCGGAAGATCTGGCCATAATCGAGACCATCGACTTCTTCCCGCCGCTGGTCGACGATCCATATCTATACGGCCAGATTGCCGCTACCAATGCGCTCTCCGACGTGTACGCCATGGGCGGCAAACCGATCCTGGCCCTCAATGTCGTCTGCTTTCCGACATGCGACTTTCCCCCTGATGTTCTGAGCGCCATTCTCAAAGGCGGTGCCGATCAGGTGATCGCCAGCGGCGCGGTTCTGGCAGGAGGACATTCAATCCAGCTCAGCGAGCCGGTTTATGGCCTGGCTGTCACTGGCTTGATCCATCCCGATAAAGTGCTCACCAATGGTGGTGCCAGCGCTCGTGACAAGTTGGTGCTCACTAAAGCAATTGGCACCGGTGTCGCCTTGCTTGGTTTGAAAGCTGAGATGCTTTCACGATCGGCAACCAACGTTCTTACCGACAATCTCACCCTGCTCAACAAGACGGCCCTGGAAGCGGCGGAGGGTCTTCAAATTCACGCACTCACCGATGTCACCGGCTTCGGCTTGGCCGGGCACGTGCACGAGATGGCAAAGGCAAGCGGCTTGAAAGCGAGCTTGCAGATCGATAAGGTGCCCCTCCTGCCCGAGGTCAAAGAGCTCGCCAGCCAGGGTTTTGTGCCGGCGGGCGCTTACGGCAATCGCGAGTCGTACAAGCAGTGGCTCAACTATATTAATAAGGTACCTTTGGAGCTGGAAGATTTGATTTTCGATCCGCAAACCTCCGGCGGTTTACTTTTTGCTCTCTCTGCCGATGAAGCGGACGGGCTTGTCAGACAGCTTCTGAAGCGCGGCATTGATGCAGAAATAATCGGCGAGCTCAATGAAAGATCTGCTCATGAGCCGGCCGGCATGATAGAAATACTTTTTAGCTGATGTGATCGTCTGAGAGGCAAAGCGATGGAGAAGCAAATCGACCTTCGCGGGCTTGTTTGCCCGGAGCCGGTAATTAGAACCAAGAAGCTGCTCGACGATAAGAGCATCATCAAGGTGGAGGCGCTCGTCGAGTCGGAAGTCAATGTCAAAAATCTGGCTCGCCTGGCTCGATCGCAAAACGTTTCGATGAGCTGTGCCAATGAAGGCGAATACTATCGCATCGTTTTGACTCGCGGGGGCACGAGCCAATTGAGCATCGAGGAGGAGGAAGCGATTCGCGATGCGCAGCGTGAGACGAACAGGCATAAAGTGGGAACGGTCGTTTTCCTCGCCAAAGACACTTTCGGCGAGGGCGATCCCGACTTCAGTCGCAGCTTGCTGAATGTTTTTCTGCAAACCCTGTTCGACTCGGGTCACAAACCCCGGGCCATTTTGCTGGCCAATTCAGGCGTCAAGCTCATGGAGCCGGACAGCCCGGTCTTGCCCGTTCTCAATGACTTCCGAGAATCAGGCTGCGAAGTCATGGCTTGCGGATTGTGCCTTGATTACTACGGCTTGAAGGAGCGCACTCCAAGCGATCAGATCACCAATATGTTCACCATATGCGAATACTTGATGACCGCCGATAAGGTCATCACGCCTTGAGAAAGCTCGTCCTCGATCTACAAGTTCCGGTCGTAATTGCTGAAGAAATCGGAATCGAAGAGAATCTTGTAGAGGAATATGGACATGCCCATTGTGCCGGCAATGATTATGACGATTACCGTCATTGAGAACCCGTGAAAGAGGTTCACGATGGAAGCGATCAGTTCCATAATAAGTCCGCCAACTTTGCGAGCCAGGGAAAACGATGGGGGCGACACGGCTATAGTTTATCAGCCGCGCCACAAAAAGAAAAATTATTTCCCGCTTTGCATGGGGTTTTCCGCACGCCCGAGCAGCGCTTCCACCTCGTCGATATGCGGCAAGCCTTCCCAGGCACTGACGTGTCTGGTGGCCAGGGCACCAACTGCGGCACCATAGTCATGGCAGAACTCGATTTGATCGGCAGTGATCTTCTCCAGATATTCAATGGGATGAAGCTGCCGGCAATCAGAGAGAAGGGCGTGCAAGAACCCGGCTACAAAAGCGTCTCCGGCGCCGACACTTGATACGGTATCGACTGAAAAAATACCGCGCGCCGATGTGTGATCGTGCCTCACGATGAGAGAGCCGCGCGCACCCATGGTCACGATCAACAAGTGAGGATTGAATGTGCCGAGCAATTGGCGCGCCAGCTGCTCGATGCGCTCGCTCGTCAACTCGGGCGGCAAATCGTTCGTCCGACCTTCATTTCCGGTGCAGGGCGGATCTTGATAGACTTTCAAAAATTGCAGATCTGATCTGGTCATCTCGACCCCGATAAAGCGCGCCCAGAAAACTAATTCAACTAAATTGACTTTCACTAGATGGGCAAGACCGATAGCATGATCCATGGGATTGGCGATGCCGTCACCTTTGCCGGTCGGATAGCTGGCATCGAATGATATGAGCAAACCCAGTTCCCGAGCCCGTTTCAACGCATGAAGCACGGCACTGCGCCGCGGCTCCTGCATCAGTGAAACGCCTGTGGTGTGCGCCAGGCAACCATTGTCGAAGTAAGAATCGATGATATCCGACTGCGTCAGTTGATGGGCCGCGTTGCCTGGCGGCCAGTTGAGAAAAGTATTGTCATCATCTGGTGTCGTGAAAACATAACAGCAGCCGGTTGCCGTTTT
>JAJPJO010000277.1 GCA_021324135.1 Pseudomonadota bacterium | reverse complement strand
TTCCTCAAGCACGTATATGAGGCAACCTAAGCCGATTGCCATCGATATTATGCCGGGAATGTCGTTCTTCTTTAGCAAGCCGAGCTGCATTTTTGATTTCGGCATCGCATAGAGCAGCATTGATATTAGTATTATCCCTGGTACCAGGTTTAGATAGAAGATATAGGGCCAGCTGAAGGTGTCGGTGATGTAGCCCCCGACGGCCGGTCCGATCGATGGAGCAAAAGTTGCCGATATGCTGAAGATCGCAAGACCGATCGGCCGTTTGGCGGGTGGAAGCAATTCAAGGATCGACGAAAACGACATTGGTATCAGAACGCCGCCGGTAAAGCCCTGGAAGGCGCGAAATACAATCATCGTCGGCAAGTCATGGGCCATCCCGCAGAGCATGGAGAAGATTACAAACAGGATAGCGTTAACCACGATGTAGATTCTCGGCGAGAATATTTTGGATAACCATCCGGTAAGGGGAATGGTGATAATCTCAGCAATGAGGTATGAGGTAGAGATCCAGCTGCCTTCATCAATGCTGGCACCAAGACCTCCCTGGATGTCGCGCAAAGAGGAGGCGGTAATTTGAATATCGAGCACTGCCATAAAGGCACCAATTGAAGAACCGATCACCGCGATCCAATTCTTCAATGGCACCTCTAAGTCTTTAGCCGTAGTCGTCGCAGACACTGCCTGAGCGTTCATTACCTTAACTCCGCAACTTGTGGGACGGAATCATTGCTGATCTCCACGCTGGCGAGCACAGACAATCCAGGAGCCAAACGATCTTCATATCCTTTGATCGACTCTGCTGTGAACAGTATTTTCACTGGCAGGCGTTGCACGATCTTGGTGAAGTTACCAGTGGCATTGTCCGATGGCAATACTGCAAAACTGGCTCCGGATGCCGGCGAGAAGCTTTGCACTACTCCTTCGAATTTATGATCGGGGAAGGCATCGATCTTGATTTGAACATGCTGACCGGCATGCATTTTCTTCAGTTGCGTTTCCTTATAATTCGCCACCACCCAGACGTCGTCAGCGGTGATTGTTAGCAGCGGCTGACCGGGCTCAATGCGCGCTCCTTCTTCAACTGTTTTCTTGCCTACTCTTCCAGCTGTCGGCGCAACAATTTTCGTGTATGACAGATTCAGCAGCGCTTCATCGAGGGAAGCTTTTGCGTTTGCAACCGCGGCGAGATTGGTTTCGTATTCATCGCGCGTTACATTTGTTTGAACGGCGCTCGCTTTTGCCAATTGCGCTTGGGCTTGTGCTTTTGTCAGTGCCGCCTGACTGGACCTGACTGATTGCTGAGCTTGCTCCAATTGCTGCTCGGCTTGCGCGATGTCGTGTTGGGACGCGTTTCGATTATCGAGGGCCACGAGATAGTCGCGCTTGGCTGCGTCTCTCTGGCTCGTGCTGATAGCGCCCTCACGCTCCAAGTTGTCGAAGCGTATGTAATCGAGCTGGGCTCTCTCTAGCTCGGCTTGTTTTGCTCGCATGGTTGCTTGCGCACTGGCAATTTTGGCGGTGGCTTCGCGCACCTGCGCTTGCGATCGAGTTATGGCCGCAACGGCGTCGTCGATGCTGCCTTTCGCGTTCGTGTCCTGTCCTTGAGCTGTCACGTCCTGATAGCAAATTGTCGTTTGCGCAGACTTGGCTTGCCGCTTAGCTCTCTCCAGGTTGGCCAGGGCTTGATCTGCTTTGGCTTTGTAGTCGCGAGGGTCCAGCAGAACTAAAACCTGTCCCGCCTGGACGTGCTCGTTGTCATCGACCAGCACCTTCTCGACCGTGCCGTTAATGCGAGTACTCACCTGATGCAAATGACCGGTAATATAGGCATCATCGGTATCTTCGTGGGAAAACATGTAACGCAATGCTTGCTGGCCAAAATATCCACCGGCGGCAAGCAGCACCACGGACAGAACCGTTAAAAGAATTTTCTTGGCGAGACGCTTTTTTGGCTTTTGCTCAACTGGCGTTGGTCTCTGTTGCGTCCTGGACTCGAAGTCGGGCGTGAGGATTTGGGCTGTCTCTTGCTGAACCACCCTTGCCAGAACTACAGGATTCGGAATGTCGCAGGGAGCGATTTTCATGATGTACTCTCCACTCTGAGCGCGGGCGGTCGCTGAAGGACTTATCGCCCCTTCAGTCAACTGCTTCGCCTTTTTAACCCTTCGAGCACGCTGGTCTCGGCCGGCTCATTGCTCACAATCCCAATTTAGCGCCCATTTGCCGGTAGGTCCAATACCCATTGGCGATGGGACCGGTAGTTAATACCTATGGATGGATGAAAGATCTCCACATCTTAAGACAGTCAACGCGAAATTCAAGGCACTCGTTGAAGCCGGACATCATTTCCGGTCAAAAACGTCCGCCACCATATGTAGTGGCGGTGCTGATAAGCGATATGGTAGATGATCCGTAGAAGGTTTTCACAGTCGCCCGCGCCTCGATCTGTGCAGCCGACTGCAACTGCCCGTTCACCCCCGGCTGGAAAGTGTTCGGCAACACGAGACGTGCGGGCGCTGACACGTCGTTGACATAGGCCGGCAAAGAGGAAAGATTGAACTTTAGATCGCTGTCTTCATCCGGGAGCTTTAGATCCTTTCCGGGCACGTAGAGATCCGGCTTGTTGTTGATATAAAACCGCTCTTTGTCGAATTCAGCTAAATTGCTCAGACCATGCAGCACCGCCACATTGCTGTCGACGTTCTTCAAAGAGCCAAAGCGCGTGTCGACCAACACCGGCGTTTCTATTTCCAGCCCTGGCAGGCGCAATCCTTGAGTGGCAAATGATCTTGTGAACTCTTTCTCCACTGCATCATTTGCTTCTTTCGTGGTCGTGACAATCAGGCGCTTTCTCTCAGCCTCCAGATCTCTAGCAGAATTGCGGGCATCCTCAAGCAGGCTGGAAGCGAGCCGGCTTAACCGCGGGCGTTTTTTGCTGATCTCGATTTCCGCTTGACGAGACGCATAGACGAGTTGGCGGGAGCGTGCCACCATGTTATTCATTTGTCCGATGCGGTCCTGAGAATTCAAGCTGCACGAGCCGGCCAGCGCCACGCGATCCAGGGCGCTTTGAATGCGATATTGAGCTGCAAACAAAGTCTGCTGTGATAGGCAAAATATGTAAACCAGTGCTATCACCGCTGCAGAGAGGATGACGATGGCAAGCATGCTCATTCCAGCCCGTGCTCTTTGGCGGCGAATGTTGCGTGCGGATTGGTGTTTCTTGATGAGCATCTTTCGATCAGCTAGTAAGGATAAAAAAGGTCTGCATGTCTTCCGTTCTCGTCAAAAATCGAAATTACTAACGATGACTGCAACGGTGTTTCCGGTCCGTTCGATTTGAGAGCGAACTCTCGCTCCTGGAGAGCGTTTACCACATCATCGAAAGAGTCGGATGGGACGCGCGCTGCAAACACCGGATTGGCGTTCAGTTGCAAATCAAGCAGCACTCGCAGCATGGCATCCACTGCCAACTGTGTCTCCGCATATGGTGCCGTGTCTGATTTGTGGGAGAGCTTGAACTGTACTCCCTGGTTTTTAGGAATATTGAACTCGCTGCGTCTCTCGAGAGCCATTGTCTTGCCACGGGCACCCCAGAAGAGCTCGTAAGTCGTCGGCTGGGCATCCTTACGTGCCTCGAGAAGGTTGACTCGCGCTACATATACCGGGGTCAATTTTGCGCCCTTGTATCGAAAAATGTTGGGCGAAGATTTCGTCTCAATGTCAACGACCCATTGAGCTAACAGGTCGGTTCCTTGTGAGCGTACCGGAATAGCGGGTGTGGCCATCAATGCGAAAAGGGCGATCAGGAAAACACGCCTATTCATTGATGAAGAAATCCTTCGTATTCGGATCACAGCCGAGATTCTCCCAGCAGCTCGTGGCAATCAAGTTGACCTTGAGCGGCGCGGTAAGCCCGGGCACTCCATTATCGGTCTTGATCAAGGTTTGAATCGTGGCCGGCTGATTAACTTGCAACAAGTACGTGCATGGTGAGCATTTTCCACCCGGTAGCCAATCCTTCGGAACGCGTGAACCACTCGGTACCGTCAAGCTGGTGCCTGCCTTGTTGATGCAAACCAGGGCGACGTGGCTTTCACCGAATTCGATACCATATCGTGATGCAAAATCGACGCATGGATCTTGAGATAACACATCCCATGAGAGACTTCTCTTCTCTGCCATTGCTGCCCGGCGCACCATGGATGTGACCATGCTGTTTGCCATCATCAGGCGAAACGGAACGATGGAACCAAAAGCGAACGACAGCACCAAGAGTGTAAAACCGATGAACGTAGCAGCAAACTCCGGCAGGTTATAACCTTTATTGTTGCGGTGTCTGCGTCTTATCCTCATAGGAAGACTCCGAGGTGGATCACAAATGCTCAATTATAGTTTGACATAAAAGGATGATTACGGCGAAGAGCGCTCATCACTATCGGTCGTCATCATCATCTCCATCGTGTTTGATGAATCGGATGGCCGCATCGAGGCGAGGCACTATTTTGCCTTGCGATGTCCTATTGCCTGTGCGAAGCAGAATGACTGTAGCCTCATGCGTCGTAAGACGAGGCTCAATACTCTGCAGCAGGGCAGCGCTTGCGGCAAAGATCGGTGTCGATTCGGAGGTGCCGTCAATCAACACGAGTGTGAGCGGCGTTGAGCCGAAGATGGCCGGAATGAGCACTCCAGGAGCCGCTGCGCGTCCGGTAACCGTGTTGGAGAATGAAGCCAACTGCTCGTTTTTGTCGGTGGCTTGAACAACCGTTGCAGCGCCTTGCGGATAACTCGATAGATCGCGGGAATCGTTTCCAGCGGCGAGGAATAGATGGTCACCCTGTCTGTTTAACGAGTGAGCCAGCGCTTGAATGGATGACTCGCCCCACAGCGGCGGTATGCCACCACCAAAGCTGACGCTGATCGGGCCTCGTCCGCCGCGCTCTCTTTGATGATTGACGCACCAGGCTAAGGCGGTGACGAACGTGGTCACAGGGACGTTGCTCACGTTTGAAGGAGTGGCAATCCGCAACATCGTCACATCGACAGGAGCGGTTTTCTTGAAGCTGCCCACGCCGGCAATGACCGTCTCGTTATCAGTCAGGCAGGCCGCCACCGACGTAACGTTGGTTCCATGCCCTTCAATATCGACGGGCGCCTCAGGTACAACCTCTTCACCGGTAGCGTCGTATTGTCTGATGTTAGTAAGCTCATTGTTCGGGGAGTAGGTGAAGGTTCCGGTATCAAGCAAGGTGATCACAGCCCGCCGTTTCTGGCTGTTTTTGTGCTTCGTTTCCGCCTGCGTCCAGTGGATGTCAGCCAAATTCCATTGCAATGAAAATTCGGGATCGTCAGGCCCGGTTTGGCTTTGACTGGCGGTGGGATTTACTTGCCTGATGCTAGCTTCTGTATGGTACAGAGCTTTGTACGTGTAATTTCGGTCGATGCTTCTGAAATTCTTACCGCGCTTTTGGGTGATGGTTTTGATCGTCTCCTCAACCTTACCCGGCTCAGGTTTTATGAATAGAATGTCGTAATTATCGCCGTTGATATGGATAGTGCGCGTTACCGTGCCATGAGCCTGCTCAAGCACCTCCGCAACTTGGTCTTTGTCCGCACCCGGATTCATGCAAACGACACGCGTGTCCTCAGCCAAATGCGACCCTGTACTCTTCCCTCGCACGCTGGTTATGTGTTTTAACGGACCGGGCGAAATATAGGTTTTTTGTGGTGACAGCGGCGTTTTCTTGTCCGCCGGCGCGGCTGAACCCGGCGACACAATCGTC
>JAJPJO010000338.1 GCA_021324135.1 Pseudomonadota bacterium | reverse complement strand
CGAACCTCGAGAGGGGTCATAAGCCCATCGTACAATTTTTCATGCCAATGTGCTTGGTTGCAAAAATTGCCCGCCATCAAGCCGGGCATGCAATCAATGCTCGGGGGCGAGCGCCCGGTTGATCCTGGGAGCCCTTATGAAATCTTAGCTACCACGGTTTTCCTGAAACAAGTACAACGAGGCATGTAAAGCCAATCACGAACAAAGCAAACAGCGGAATGATGGATAAAAGGCCAAGAGAAATAAGGACGATTGATTTCCTTTTCTTTCCTCGCGTGTAGAAGCAGTACAGCATAAGGCTTATCGGCGGTGAAAAGGTAAACAGACATGCAAGCAGGAAGCTACACAGAGATGGATCCATGAAGTGGCGTACAGACCAGAGAGCGCCAATAAACATGAACAAACCGATCAACGTCAGGCTTAACCTGGTGACCTTCATCTTCCTGAAGAGATGAAGAATCTTGGCGCAACCAAAGCCCAGCAGAAAGACTGCCAGGAGAGCGTGAGCAATTAAAACAATTACTAAGATGATTGTGAACATCGCGCATCGCCGGCTAATGTACGTAGTATCAATATTCCCATTGTACGAATATCTTGCCCAAGATATTGCGTATTATGATCACTTGCGCAAGTGATGCTCAGATCACTTTCCTTTGTTAGCATCGATGACCTCTCTCTTCGCCTCTTCGATGCCCTCGGATTCCTCCAGATAGCGCCTAGCCTGCCCCATAGCCGAAAATGCCTTTTGCGATGCGGTCACTGCCTGTAGGGTCGGGTCGTTCTCCACTAGTAAGCGATCGCGCTTAGCCAGATCGTGTTTGCCCAGTTTTTCATAGGCGATGGCCCTATCAGTTAACGCACGCGGATCGTGCGGCCGCAATTTGAGAACTGTGGTGTAATCCTCAACAGCCTTTTCATACCTGCCCTCTTTGAAATAGACTCGGGCGCGGGAAGCATAAGCGTAATCGTTGGCTTTAGCTATTTCTATAGCCCTGGTTAAGGCTTGCTCAGCCTCCGGCAGCCTGTTTAAGTCAGCCAGCAGCTTTCCTTTGTTGCGGAAGAACATCTCATTGGTGGTACCGCATTTGATGGCATAGTCTATGTCCTCGAGCGCCTCTTTCACTCGTCCCATGGCTATGTACACCTCGCTGCGCGCCTCAAATGCTTGATAATGACGCTTGTCTAATGCAATGACCCTGCTGATATCCTCCAAGGCCAATTCATGCTTGTCCAGCTCTCGCAAAATGTGTGAGCGGCCCATATACAAAGCGACGCCTCTCGAATTCATGGAAATCGCTTTGTTCACATCGTCCAAGGCTCTGGCTTTGTCATGCGTATGGTTAATGCGAATTGATGCTTTATTCCAATATGCCGGCCACAGAAGCGGCGCACGATTAGTTGCTCTGTTGAAATAAAAGATGGCGCGTTTGTAGTCCCCAGCCTCATCCATGCAGCGGCCGAGATAAAAGTCAGTCATGGCAATCTCGTCAACACCATCCATGGTGCTCTCTGACCCACCAATCAATTCCGCCGCATGGCCGTTCATCGCCTGCGTCTCGAGTTCAATCGCTTTGTTGAGGTCGGCTTCTCCCTTTGCGCTCTGTTTGTCGAGGAAGTGCGCCAGTGCACGTGCTGCATAGCACTGGCTGGACTTGGGTGCGAGTTTTAACGCTTCATTTATCCCCTTCGTATCCGGGTGAGCATAGGGATATGGAACAGCCAAAAGAAGTCGATAGTCATAATTCGACCGCTCCAGATTGCAGGCGATAGCGGCATTGATTATGACTTTCTGCGCATCGTAGCGATCGAAATATACTGCTGCTCTGGCAATGTAGCCTTTTGCGGAACCCGGATTCAATTGAATTGCTTTATCCAGATCTTTCAGCGCGAGATCTTGTTTGCCTAAATTTCTGCGGGCAATTCCGCGTAAGCGATAAACCTCTGAAGATTGATCGCCCAAGTCAATCGCGTGTGTGCATTTGCTTTCCACTTCCTTGTTAAACGCGAAAACCCTGTCGATACGCTTCTGCTCCTCAAGCGCATAAGGATCGTTTTTATCTTGAGCCAGTTCCTCTTCATCAACTTGGAGCTTCACGGAACCCAATGATGAATCAATCGCTGATTTCTTGCTGGAAGCGTTCTCGTCCGCCTTAGCGGCTGCGTGCGACGGCTTGCTCTTTCGATTCTGATCGGCTCCGCCGGGGAACAGAGAATTGAGGCAATAAAAACATATGAACGCAACCAATCCCATAAGAGCAAGAATAGCTGCAGCGGCTGCAACTGGAAATTTTCCGCGTTCGATTGCCTCAACAGGCGCGCTATCTTCGTCACCGATGTGTAGATCACTTACGAACTGATCGTCGGACTTACTCATGGAGGGAGAATCGAATTCGATCGACTGGCGACGCTCCTGGCGAGCTAATCGGCTCAAAGCATTTGCCAGCTCATCCATGCTTTGAAAGCGCCCTTCAGGAACCTTTTCTAGACATCGCTGCACGATTTCTTCCAGTCCTTTTGATATGAATACATCGGGACAGACCTCTGCGAAAGTAGGAGGAGGATTTTTGGCATGCTTGTGCAAAATTTGCAGAGCGTTCTCTCCTTCGAATGGAACCGACCCGCTTAAAACTTCAAACATCAGACAGCCGAGCGAATATATCTCCGAGCGGGCGTCGAAACTCCTGCCTTCAAGCTGATCTGGAGACATATACTTAGGAGTGCCGACAAGAGCTTTGCCCTGCAGACGCGGATTATCAGAACTGCCAACGGCACTGAGTGCAATACCAAAGTCGATTATGTGTGCCGTCAAATCGATGTCCTCGAGATCTCCATCCGCGCTGCGAATTATTTGATCAGCTGTGCTATCTGCTCCGCCGATCAAACCGGAATCATCCCGTTCTCGGATAAATCGATCTTCGCGCTGAGCTTTTCCGGTAATCAAAACGTTCGAGCATTTGACATCGCGATGAAAAATACCCAACTCGTGCGCAGCCGCCAGACCCGATGCGATTTGAATGAAAAGCGGCAAGGCTACTGACTCAGGAAGATGACCTCGCTGTGCAATCATATCGCTGAGCGCCATGCCATTGACGTACGCTAGCACCATATAAGGTGCACTCCCAATCGTGATACCAAAATCCAAAATTGAGACTATGTTGGGATGCCTGAGTCTGGCAGTCACCTTCGCTTCTGCTTGAAACGCCGAGCATTGCTCGCTTTCCACAGCCTTCAAAATCTTCACAGCAACATTTTTACGCAGACGGTTGTCTTTGCAAAGGTAAACGGAACCGGATCCACCTTCTCCTAACTTTTCCAGAGGCTTGTAGCGCTGCTTCGGAAAGGAGAGTTCGGTCAAATCCGCATTACCAGCTATAGAGTTGTCGGCCGCCGGATTTTTCGAGGCTGCGTTTCCGGATGCTGTCTTACCTGTTGCTGCGCCTTTGGAGGCTGCGCTTTTATCGCTTAACGGAACCGGTTCTTCGCATGCGCAACTGTCCGCCTGTAAAATCCAGCCCGTGAAACTGCCGGTGCTATCCGCTTCGATCGGCTTGAAACAGATGGCGCAAATCGAAGCTTCGGAGTCCGCAGCTTTGCTATTCTCATCGCATCTGCATTTAGCCACCCATTGTGTGAAGCTGCCAGTGGTCGGCGAAGCTTTGGCTTGGCCGCATATGGGACAGATGGTTGCGCGTGAATCAGCCATAACAATTCAGATGTGATCCTGTTGCTAATGTCGCCAGTGTATTCGCACAAGCGAAGCCACTCGTCGAGGTACCATCAAAAAGAGTGTAAACGCCTGAAATAAGGGCCCGGAGATGTATCAAAAAACTCCCTACACACAATCAAAACAAACCCTATAGACAGAGAAACAGAAAAGAAGATCCACCGTCAAGAGCAGTTTGTCGATTTAATAATAGACTCTACTCGAGGGAATGAATGTGAGAGCCGTGAAGTTTGAAGGCCGTGGACGGCGCCTCGCTCCTTAGGCAGT
>JAJPJO010000124.1 GCA_021324135.1 Pseudomonadota bacterium | reverse complement strand
TTGGTCGCAGAGCGAAACTGCATAGCCTCAGTGTAAGAGACATTCGTCTTGCGGACGTTTTGAATGTGCTCCTCGGATTGATTCAGTATGTTCATGAAGACAAATGCAAGCGCCAATGTGAGCAAGAGTGCAAGAGCACCCAATGCGACTACCGATAAATCAATTCTCTTAACTGACATTCTTCAGGCAAGCGATACGCCTTGAGCGCGATGAGCTGTTCTGCCAACCAGTATAGGATAGATAAAGGACCTATATTAGATCTTACTCTGGATCAGTGATGTTCAAACGCAAGCACTGGAGTGAGAACTGAACAGGCATGAAATGTCAGCACCGATGAACTACGACATGCATGACGTCGACGACAAGCCATATCGGCGTGTCGTGATCGATATGCTCTTGTACTTCGGTCGAAAGCCAAACGTCTCTTCGCATCTATTCTCTGATTTTGACGTCAGTCGAGCCAAGGAAGTTATGCAGTCGATGGCGGACTCAGGTCAGCATATCACCATGACCGCCATCCTGATAAAATGCATCGCTTTAGCTCAGAAAGACCACCCCATCAGCCGAACCATTCCATTGCCGGTGAGCCGGCAGGCGACTCTGGAAAGAATCGTCGCCGGCTTCACTGTGGAGAGATTCATCGATTCGCAACCGACCGTCCTGTTCGGTGAGATTGATTCGCCGCATGAAAAGACAGTTGCTGAAATTACAAGCGACCTGCATGATTACCATCAGAGTGACATGAAGGAACTGCCGGTACTGGAGCAACAACTAAAATATGCGCGACTGCCCTGGCCGTTACGCCGATTGATTGTCCTATTCGGATCAGCCTTTCCATCTTTCAGACTGAGGTACATGCGATCCACTTTCGGTCTCAGCTCTCTTGGAGCGCTTGGTGTCGGAGGCGCGGCCGGACCAGCAGTTTGCACTGTCGTTTTCGGCATAGGAGCGATTGAGGAGCGGGTGGTTATCGTCGATCACGCTTTGACGATTAAACCGATGATGACCGTGTCTCTCAATTACGATCAGCGAGTCATGGACGAGGCTCAGGCCGCTCGCTTCCTGCAAAGTGTGCAGAACCTGGTTGAGAACGGCGCGTACTGAAACAGCGGTACTGAACGGGCGAGATTTCTATCTGCTCATTTTCGCCTTATTTCTCTGCGTCTTTAGCTCGTTCTTGTCACATTCGGCATTCCGCCTGTCCGGCAAATGATCAAGAGCATCGGCAAGATCAGTTATTATGTCGTGCCAATCCTCGAGCCCGATCGACAAGCGAATGCCTCCTGGCGCCAGCCCTTTGGCGGTCTTCAGCTCACCGGGCATTGTCGCATGGGTCATTGAGTATGGCTCCTCGATCAGAGTGCGAATCTGCCCGAGGCTGACGGCGAGAGTAATACTGTAGGCATTCTTAGCTATATCATCGATAAATTTCTCTGCCGCTTGCTCCGCCTCGGCTGCATCACCCTTGAGGACAAAATAGAGCACCGACCCTGGTGCGAACTTCGAATCATAACTGACCATCTGCCGCTTAGCCAGCTCATATTGTGGAAACGACTCCAAGCCCGGGTAAATGACGCGATCGACTTTCGGATGACGCTCGAGGAAGCGAGCGACCTTAAGAGCAGTTTTCTGCTGATTCGACATTCTGCAAGCAAGCGTCGGCAAACCATAAACAAGAATCGGCCAGGCATTTCGAGGAGATAGAACGCCGCCGAAATCTTTTCGATAAAGGAGCAGATCGTGATGATAACTCGCCGGTGCGATCACGACACCACCCATGTCGGTGCCAAAACCGCCGATCGCCTTGGTGAGGCTGTGCACGACCAGATCGGCGCCATGCAATAGAGGACGCTGGCAATATGGCGTGGCGAATGTGTTGTCGACGATCATGACGATCCGGTCCGCCTCATCGCGAGCATGGTTGATCTCGTTCAAGCGCTGCCGAATATTCTCTATATCAATCAAATCCAGAGTCGGATTGACCGGTGTTTCGAAGTAAACCACACGCGTCTTATCGCCGATCGATCGCTCGAGAACCTGCGGGTCGCGCAGATCGACAAACTTGGTTTCCACACCGCTGCGCGGCAGCCAATTTGCCAGCAAACTGTACGTGCATCCATAAAGAGTGTGGTGCGCCAGAATTTCATCACCAGCCCTGGCAGTGATACCAAATGCAGCACTAATGGCGGCCATGCCGGTGGCAAAGCAAACGGCGACTTCTCCCCCTTCGGCATGTGCGAGATTCTCTTCCAGCAGCCCTCCGGTGGGCTCGTGCAGGCGGTCGTATATAAATATCGGGAGCTCGTCGTCAGCCTCTTGACCGGCGAAATGAGCGAACCCTTCCGCGCCTCGATGAACAGAGTCCAGTCGGTAAGCCGCAGAAGCCGACATAGGCGGCACGATGTGATGATTGTATTCCCAGTGCTTGCTGTGAAAAGAGCCATGAATGAGGCGAGTCCTCATCCTGTACTCATCCTCATTTGACGGCTTAATCTCAGTCATGTTCGTGTCCTTGTCGGCGTAATTCACACTTAGAATACAGCGGCGTTTCGCCTGCCTCTTCCATCTCAGGGATGACCGCCCACCAGCTCGCTCTCCGGGCTCAGTCTCTTTACAGCACGTCTGCCGAGTGTCGGACTATGACTCAAGGTGGCAATCATCGATAAAAGGTCGATGCGAATGATCCGGTTAATGTCATGCACTACCGTATTTTTGTCGACCTTATATTCCTCTTGATAGTCCCGCAAGTCTATGGGCTTGCCGATATCGATCAGTACAATCTTTCTGCTAAGCAGTCCGTGCTTGAGGTGAAGCGCGGCAACGAGCAGTTCGATCATCTCGCCGATCTCTTCTTGATCGGGAGGCTCAGAACGCGAGACGAAGCTGTTCTCGACCGCAATTAGATGGATAGCACAAAGCAGTTCTTTATATAACGCCTTTAGAGTTGCAGTATCGTATTCGGTGTCATGGTTCCTCTGTCCATGAAAGAATTTATCACACAATATTGTCTTGAGGGCATGAGCAGATCCTATCTGCGAGCTTGACTCCTGGAGGTCGATGGAAAGCCGTTCGGCAACGTCTTCCACGATCGCCGAGCGCAGCCGACTCATGCGCTCGGCAAATGGCAGCGCCAGCTCCTCAGGCAGCTTGTGTCTATCCTCCAGGTTGGAGATAAACTTCATGAGTGCCGCTCGAGTTCTAGCTGCCAGAGTCCTCAACTCAACATCAGACGGCTTCTCGTGAGATCCTCCATTGCCACCCGACCGTTTTGCATCAATGGTCTGGCTCTGTATGCCAAGGACGTCTTCAATCGTTGCCAGCGACTGATCGAAATGTTCAAGCGCGTTTTCACTAAACAAATATTTGATCGCAACGGGCAGGATAAAAATAGAGTCTCGTTTCTTCAAGCGGTCCAGGTCGTCGAGCGCTGAGAATGCCATTTGAACGACGCCGCGCTCCAGGGGCATGACGATCTCGTTAAAGTGAGAGACTTCGCCCTCGGGAAATGCAATCAGTTTGCGTTTATTCTTGACGAGTAATTTCTTCGTGATGCGATAGGCTTCCAGGTCTTGAACTCCGCGACATATTGCATAACAGCCGAGATGCGGAAGAATGGCGCCGTTCCATCCATGATGACCATGAAAAATTTCATGAGCGGTCAAGAAATAGAACGACTCTCCCGTTAACCTGGACAAGCCGAAGACAACTTCGGCGTCGTCTTCCGATGGGTGATTAGGGCAGATCACAACCCGCTTTTTCTTAAGGCGTTTCAGATTTTTCAATCCATCGCCCACAATTCTTATGGAAAAACGGCCATGCTTCAGGCGCATAATCAACGGAAAGAAAAGTTTTGCCAGCTCGAGTATGAGCGGCGAATCCTTAGGTTCCTTGAAGTCATGCACAACATTCACCCCGCCAGCTGCGCCTCCTTCGGCGGTTTATCCACTGTTCTACTTTGTGCTGCAGACGAATCAGAACTTTCATTGAGCGTTTCCAGAGCACTCAGGTACAAGTCCTCTGCCGCATCGTGATCGCCCATCAGCTCCTTCAAGGCGGCGTAATTGTTATACGCGGCAGACAACTGTTTAGGAGTCTTAGGCTCGCATTGCTCGAGGATTCGGATAGCGGTTTTAAACAGTGCTTCAGCAGTCTGCCACTTACGCTCGGAGCAGTAGCCAATCGCCAGTTGGTTCAAACATCTGGCCAGTCGCGGATCATTGCGCCCGCAGGTCATGCGCAATCGTTCCGCCAGATCCTTATACAAGACTTCCACATCTTGCCAGTTTCCATCCTGAATAAGATGTCCTGCAATAGAGTAGAATTCGCTTTCCAAAGTGGTGTCGCCTTCGCCCAGCAACTCCTCGTCGATGCGCGCAGCCATTGTGTAGTACTGATCCGCTTCATTGAGATTGCCGCGCTTCTGCAAAACCTCAGCCAGTCCTTTGGCGGAAAGAGCCTTTTTGCGGCTCGGCTCCTTGAAGTCAATGCAGTCCTTCAGGCACAAACGGAAATTCTCTTCTGCCTCCGCGAGATTGTTGTGCTCTTGCGCCAGTTTGGCAAGGGTGAACTTTTGCAGCCAACGTCGCTCGATCGTCTCAGCCGCGTCGCCGACCCCATCTTCTTTGGGTTTCAGTAATGAAAACTCGGGGCTGATCGTATGCGAATAGATGTGCATCTGGGTCTCATCCCAATGTTGCTGCATATGAGGCGGCAGCACATTATCCAGGGGCGGTTCCTCTCCGCCAAAATAATATGACCAGAAATCTACGCCGTTATGCTCAATTTTGTGTTGATGCTCGTTCTTTTGAGGAACGTCATGGATCTTACTTAAGAAGTCCGCATGAGCGGCTCGCTCCTTCTCCGCATTGTGCTGCCTCATGTGCCTTAAGTGCTTCTTTTCAGCTGTGCGAAAAAGGCGCTCTCGGATGATGCTACCGATTTCGAAAATAGAAAGCTTTGGCATTTGCGTGTCCTCGCGGATCTGCTTTTAACTTAATCCTAATTTTTCGCTGCCGATACGGCATCATCCGTGGTGACGAACTTTAGTGGCGCCAGGTCGCGCTGGGAACAGCCGGCTCATCCTTTGGAATGAGCGAGACTTGCTAGACACGATCGAATGTACGATTGCGCAACGGACGATCAATCCGCGATTACGGTTGTAAGAACTTACTGCTTCCGATCGGTCTGAATCGTCCGATCGGGTTACTCTGGCAAGAGCACCAATCATTCCTGCGATCAATTCGTCCTGGTGCGGTTCCGTGATGTAATTGACTTATCGGTACAGGCAGGGCAAACCATGACATTCAGCAACATTCTGGTCGCACTCGACGGCTCCAAGAACAGCCAAATCGCTGCAGAATACGCGTTTTGGCTGGCATCAAGTTTGGATGCGGATCTCACCGGACAATATGTGGTCGATCCGCGCCTGATTGAACTCTTCATCGAGCGCGAGTTCGCCGAGGAGATTGGCATGGAACAGTCAGTCGAGACTCTGGAAAAGGTCTTCAGTGCGCTGCGCAAGATTGGTAGAGTGGTGCTCGAAAGATTCCAGGCACAAGCCAAAGGGCGCGGCTTTGAGGTGAGTACGCGGTTGTGCGAGGGTCATATCGTCGAGGAAATAGTAAGGAACGCCAACAAGTTCGATCTATTGATCATGGGCCACCGCGGCCGCGGCGAACAACCTCTGCCCACAGGCATCTTGCTTGGCTCGGTAGCCGAACGAGTGGTTGTAAGCGCAAATGTTCCGGTTTTAGTAGCCGTGCAACCAATCAGTGACGTGTCTCAGATTCTGGTTGCTTATGACGGCTCAGAAGCAGCTCGAGGAGCACTTTTGATGGCGGAGAACCTCGCCAAGTATTTGCAAATTAAGTTGAGGGCAATCACCGTCGTCGGTGATGAGGCGGAAAAATCGCAGGCAAAATTCCTTGCCGAGCAGGGCGCTTCCTACCTGCGCGAATACCAGGACGAGGATGTATTCTCGGTCGTCGAGGGTGCTGTAGGTGCGACCCTAATTCAATCCGCAGCAGCATCGAACAGCCTGCTTGTGTTGGGAGCCTACGGGTTCAAAAATCCCGAGCAAAATGTTCTGGGCAGCACCGCCACGAAAGTAATCCGCGAATCGCGCCGGAGCATTCTCTTGTACAGACCGCCAGGCATTACAGAGCATTTGAAAGAAAGAACCGCCGTGGCGGCAAAAAAAAGGAAATGAGAACGAGTGCATCCGTTTGAGCAGATTCCTCAAGCGGGTTCGGAGGCAGTATGTTCGACGATAGACAGCACGCAGGGCGACTGCTGGCAAAACATGTGGTAAATGTGCTCAGCGAAGAGGAGAAATTTTCATCTCTTCCTGTGGTGGTAGTTGGTTTGCCCCGTGGAGGAATACCGGTGGCAAGCGAAGTTGCATCGCAACTGAGAGCGCCTCTGACATTGCTTGTCTCGAAGAAGATCGGAGCGCCGTTTCAACCTGATCTGGCACTGGGTGCGGTATCATCAGGGGGCGAGGTTGTCCTGAATCAAGAGTTGCTTACCTTTACCAAAAAGCTGACTCCATATCTGGCAGCCCAGACAAATCGCCTGAAATCGGCGACCAGGGAGATTGAGGATCACTGGCTGCTGACCGCGGGTCTGCCCAAGCAGAGCGATTTCTCGGGCAAGTGCGTGATCGTTGTAGACGACGGTGTGGCTACCGGAATGACGACGCTTGCGGCACTAAATACGGTGCGCAGTCAAAACGCCGCTCGGGTCGTTTTGGCATCGCCGGTTATTTCCGAGCAAGCTGTTCCTTTGCTCCAGCAACATTGCGACCTGATCATCGCCCTCATAACACCTCACAATTTCAGGAGCGTCGGACAGTTTTATCTCGACTTCAGCCAGGTCGGCGATGATGAGGTGGTGCAAATTCTGAAGAGCTACAGGTTGTCTCATGAAGGAGTCATGGCCGAGCGGACAACCAGGTCTTCCTGAGGCCTGGATAAACCTGTTTTGCCTGATTTTGAACCTCCCTCCGGCGGCAAAAATCGCAGATTGGTCTAGCTGTGATTGAATATTATTGCGAGAACCGAAATTAGCCGTTGTTTTGGCACCTTATAAGGGAATTAAACAAGTAGATCCGCATGAGGTATTCGACCCGACCAGATTCCTCGTCATAGCCGAGAGGCGACATGGCGTGGGCAGCGCGGAGGTCAAGAGTGTAATCTCTATGTCAATGGACCAGGTCGCCGACACTATCACATGGAAAAACTATCTCGAGGCGGGCAATAGAGCCTTCGAGTTAGGGCGCTATGGCGACGCGGAAAAGCTCTTTCAGAAGGCGCTTATCGAGGCAAGAAAGGAGTTTGCCGCCGGTGAGCTCTCCGATGGCGAGATGCGCTTCGACGTGCCCAGCGGTCGCTCCTCGGACGCCGGGCGGACCCGCTCGACTATCTCGATGCAAGCCGGAGGCTTTGAGGAAGATGATAATCACAAGTCATCCAAGAAAACCGGCGAGAATGGCAGATCTTCCAGAGAACAAGCTCAGGACGAAACGGATGAGGATTTGCATCAGCTGAACGATTCGACGGTTGTTGATTTATCCGAACATCCCAGTTTCGGCGAAATCTACATAAAGCTCGGGGATTTGTATTGGGTCCAGGCGGCCTATCGAAAAGCGGAAGAGTCGTACAAGCTGGCGCTATCCATTCAAGAATCATGCTTTGGGAGCGGTAATGTAAAACTGGGTCCTACGCTCGACAAGCTGGGCAAGGTTTTCCGTTCGCAGGGCAAGTTCTCGGAAGTAGAGCCTTACTTCAGGCGCGCTCTGACAATATATGAAAACGCCGGCGATGAGCATAAGCTCGATCTGGCTGCAACGCTGGAGAATTTGGCTGACTTCTACAGGGCACATGGCAAATTCGATCAGGCGGAGCCGCTCTTCTATCAAGCGATATCGGCGCGCGAAGCGGCGCTCGGACCGGATGATCCCAGTATTGGTCCATTGCTTCAAAATCTCGCCTTGCTGCACCACGCCGACGGGAGCTATGAAAAGGCGGAGCCGCTTTATGCCCGGGCCCTCAAGTTATGCGAGGAAGAATGGGGTCCGGATCATCCCAGCGTCGCTACTTTGCTCAACTACCAGGCTGAGCTTTACAGAATGATGGCTGACTTCGCCAAATCGGAGAAGATTCACTGGCGCGCCCTCAAGATCAGGCAAACCGTTCTGGGACTCGAGCATCCAAGCACAGCGCAAACGCTGGGCAATCTTGCCCTCCTATTTCACATTCAATGCCGCTACGACCAGGCGGAGCCGCTCTACAAAACCCTCCTCGAGATTCGAACCAAGGATTGGGGTCCCAAGCACATGCATGTCGCCGAGGTTCTGAACTCACTTGCGGAGGTTTATCGCGATCAAAGCAAGTTTACCGAAGCCGAGCAGCATTACTGGCGCGCCCTCTCCATAGTGCAGGAGAACCTTGGACCCGAGCACCCCAGTGTAGCCAAATCGCTACAAAATCTCGCCGAGTTGTACGAGCAACAAGAGAATTTCGATGAGGCGGACCGCATTTACAGGTGGGGCTTGCAACTGAGCGAAAAAGCGCTTGGCTCCGAGCATCCTGAGGTAGCCTCGCTAATGGCTCGCTACGCGTCCTTGCAGAAGAAGATGTCGCAGGACGACGAGGATGACACGGACATACTCTGGCAGGACTGAACTCTAACTCTACAAAGCATGTGCTTGATCGCTGAGAACGCCATATAAACTCTTGAAATTACCAAGCCTAAAGCTATGCCGCTGAGACCTGCTTCCATTACGCCGCAGGAAACTGCGACGGCTGCGAGCTTCAACAAATTGCCGACCAGAGATAACTTGAGCGGAAAGGACGTTTGCCCGCTGCCCTCCAAGTAGGAGAAGGCGATAAGTCTGATGGCCAGCAAAGGGAAAAATATCGGCATCAATGGCAGGAGAGCTTCGGTGCCTTTGGCCACCGTGGCATCACACGATGAGACGAAGGAAAGCAATTGCGGTGCTGCAATCAGCAGTACTCCAATTAATGCGGAGCTGATCGTCGCAGCGATGCCGATGTTGCACATGCAATTGAGCGCCTGGCGCTGTTGCCGCATGCCGAGCCATTGTCCAACCAGGCTGGCCAGTGCCAATGATACCGCCGATAATGGCATGATCGCGGCAGTCTCTTCCACCTTCATGAAGATGGTCCAGGCCGCTTGCAATTGCGTAGCTTGCGGTAAGCTGCTAATCATTTTGTAAATCAAGAAGTCGGCGATGAATGTCGACGATTCGGCCACAATCACGGCAGTGCCGATCAAGATGAGCAAACGTCCAAGACGGCGAAAGTGCGTCAGCTTAACCACCTTGCCAGGCAGAGACTTCATCTGGCGTTGAAGAACAATAAGACCAATCAGCAAACCGACATAGGCGCCGATATCCCAGGCTACGCACAATGCATCCAGCAGTCCCGCCAAATAGTTAGATCCGATCAGAGGCAGGTCGCGGACGAAAAACAGGATATAACTCAAGGCGATAGTCAGCGCTGATGTAGAGAGCCAGAGATATGTCGAATAGTTGCTTTTGCCCAGGGCCCGAAAAATCGATGATACTATAATTGATACCACAAACGGCAGTGAGCCTGGCGCGCACAATTGTATATATCTCGAACCCAGTCTGATGACCTCCGGATCATTGCTGAACATTGACAGCAATCGATGTGCAAAAATCAGTCCAATCAGCATGGCTGTGATACCGCATACGGTACCAAGCGTCAAACTGACGCAAACGCTGCTCCGAATCCGAGCGTACCTGCCCGCTCCGAATAAACGAGCGGTGATTGCACATGTAGCTACAGAAAGCCCGGAGGCCACAGTAGTAGTCAAATAGAGCAGCTGATCCCCCAGTCCTACTGATGCCTGCGCTGCCGGTCCGATCAATCCGGCCAGATATATATCGACCAGGCCTATCAAAGCGATGCACTCAAAATTTACAAAAAGCGGGATGGCGGTTTTTAAAACCAATCGGCACTTTTCCCACTCGAACATTTCAAGCAACTGCCTTCGTCCGGCGTTTTGCAGCTCAATTGCAGGCATTTGTGCCCTCCCGACGGTTATCACGCTCAACCGTGGTAACGTTACCACGCCCGACCGTGGTTGTCAAACGAGCGTGATTGTTGGATAATTCATATGTGGGGGAAAACAGATGAGCCGGGCAGCCACAAAGCCTCCAATAGACTGGACCGAGACCCTTAATGAAGCGGCTCTCTGGCATGACTTTGGCGATTTTATTCAGTGGTTTCACGTCCAGGCGCCTGGTTTGCCGGATCCGGACCAGCAGGAATATGTTGAATTTCAGGACAATCTCAGCTTCATGCGCAGCCAGGCCGCTTGCCTTTACTTCGGACTTGAAGCGGATGTCGAGGCAATCAATGCAAAATTGAAAACAGTGGCACTGACGATAAATGCTGAAAGGTGCGCCGGAACCCGTTTGCCCGCGCTCCTGGATATGGCTGATGGCGAGAGTATCCTGAGGCAGCTTTTCGGAGGTCTGCTCGTGCAATTTGCAGGTTATGCCGCCGATACACTCGTGAGCGGCTGCTGCAATCTTTATCGCTGCCAGGGTCTCTATCGCGACCAGCAGGGCATGCCGTTTTCGGCTATGGATGTTCAATTAAAATCGCTGGAGCGCCGCTACAGAAGCGAGATAGCGCTCCTACAAGACAACGATCTCGTGGATGATGCCGGCATTCAGCGCTGTTTCGATTTTTTCATCGGTCGCCCTAAAGCTCGGTTTTGTTCGGATACATGCCGTTTCAACACTTTTCAAATCACAAAGCAATTCAATGACCCGGATTACTTGGCGGAGAAGCAAAGACGGTATCGCAAAAAATTGCGAACGTGAACATTCCGGCAACTCTTGTGAGAGAGCCGGGCTGTAGGCGGTTACAATTGTGGATGGCTGGATTATAGAGGTTTGAATGTCCCAGCGACTGGAAGCATTAGCGGCAAAGGCACTCGTTGAGCGCCTTAACAACAAGCGCTTTTCGGCCAGCATGTCCGGAGGGCTTGTTTTTACAGGTCTTTCCGACCTCAGCCTGACTGTCAGTGTCGGAAAAGTCGAGATTTGCCCGGATGCCAAACTGAAGACCACCATTGCATTTAGAGCCTGCGGCGATCAGTCGCCCTCAGTGACCGCCTCATCGATCGGCATAGGCAAGACCGAGGACCAGTGTGTCGCCAACGCGGTCGAGAACTATCTCAAGCACGTCTTCCCCGTTTTTTGCGCTGCTTTAGGCGACGAGCAGGAGGAAGAGTCCATCGATATCGCTCGCATCACATCATTGTGCGACGGCTGCTTTATAAACTGGGACGTTTACCTTGGACCATACAAGGTGGAGGGATCGCACAGCGCCGAACTGCTCGACAAAATCAAGACGCAACTGCCAATCACGTTGTGCATGGACTCAATTGCCGCGTACTTGAACGAGCGAAGAGTGCATTGGGTCGAGTTGGAATTGCAGCGGTCCGGCAATGGTGTAAAAGGTTACGTTCACATCGACAATCAAGAGGACAAGAGAGCGCTAAACGCACTCGAAACTTTCGAGTGGCCTGACACCGTCAATGGTGCGGAAAGCTTCAGTCAATTTATCATGCTATGCCCGTCCGATCGCGAGGTCGATGAATCTACGCAATCGGATCTGGAGCAAATCCGGGCAAGCGTGATAAACGTCGATGATATACTGAGCTGCGAAGATTTCAGCAAAGTCAGCTCCGAGGATTTGCGCCGCGACATCAACATCTTGAGCAACTTGCTTGAGAAAATCGATCCTACCAGTCAAATCTATCGTGCTCGTGCGGCTCTCTACAGCGCTCTTGGAGAGGCGGACAAGGCCATTGCCGATCTTGGCAAATCCATCGAGCTGTCGAACAATGAAAACGACACGATCGATGCCTATTACCGCCGAGCTCTGGTTCAGATTGACAGCGCTAATTTCGAGGAAGCGGAAAAAGACCTGGAAGCCGCTACGAAACTGGACATTTCGGATGTGCGAGTCACCTGGGGTTATGCTGTTTTGTACCTCGCTTCCGAGCAGTTCGATAAAGCAAAAGATAAGCTAGATCGTTTGATCAGGGAGCACGAAGAGAACGACTACATCTTGTATTATCGTGCGCTCTGCAATCACAACAACGGCGATTTTGAGGCTGCCATCAATGATTTGACGAGGGCGATCGAGTTGAGCCCGAATTACCTCGACGCCTATTTCGAGCGCGGGCACATATTCAGCCACATGGGTGAGCACGAGCGAGCCCTGAGTGATTATTCACGTTTGGTGCTAATGGCTCCGGACAAACCGGAGTACATGGAAGCACGAGCCTGGGAGTATGACAAGCTCGGCGATTTCGATGCGGCGCTCCAGGAAATTGCGCGCGCCGAGACGATCGCACCCGAGCGCCCAACCCTGCACGAGCTGCGCGCCAGGCTTATGTTCAAGAAACAAAAGTATGAAGAAGCGGTGGCGGCGGCAACTCGAGCAATCGATCTGTTTCCTGATTTCGCAGCCGCTTACGATATTCGCGGCGAAGCTCTGGTTAATTTGAAACAGACAAAGAAAGCAAAGAAGGACTTTGAAAAGGCGGATGAAGCCTGGCTGCGCGGCGATCAATTGCGCCGAGGCGCCGATGTTGATTGGCGCGAGCCTGACTCGATCAAACGAGTAAAACTGAACCAGATCAGTCTGGTCGATCCTACCGAAAGCCTTGCAAGAAGAGGCTCGCTCTATCAAGATTTAGGTTTGCACGAGAAAGCAATCGAGCAATTTGACAAAGCTTTGAAGCGCGATCCCCGCAATCCCATCTTGCTTCAGATCAGAGCATCATCGCATGAGGCTCTGTCCAACTGGGAAAAAGCACTGGACGATACAAATAAGGTGATTGCTTTAGAGCCTGATGATCCGGCGCACTTTTATAACCGCGGTGCCATTCTCACCCAGAAGGGCGATCTTGATGAAGCGCTGATCGACTTTCGGCGCGCGCTGGAGCTGCACCCCGACCACGCTCAGTCATATGCAGGGGCCGGCTATGCATACATGGCAAGAGAGGACTACAAGAGAGCTTTGGCTGAGTATGAGCGCGCCTTGCGCCTTGTTCCTCATGAAGCTGACTGGCTCTTGAGTAAGGCATGGTGTCTTCAAGCTCTCGATGAACTCCAAGAAGCTGAGGAAACTTTGGACGAGGCGCTGGCGGTAAATGAATCTTTCGCCGATGCGTATTACTGCCGCGGATTCGTTCGCAGTCGGATGAAATTACATGAGCAGGCGCTTGATGATTTAAACACAGCCATTGATCTCGTCGCCGATTGCTGCGATTACTATGCCTCGCGAGCATGGGAACTTTTCAAGCTTCAGCAGTATGAACGATCGGAAGTGGACTGCCATAAAGCAATCGAGCTTGATGCGTCGGACCCGGCTGCTTATGATACGCTGGCGCGGATCAGATTGAAGGCGGAGAAAACGGAAGAGGCATTAGAGCTGGTGCGCACAGCCCTTTTAAAATCACCTGATTATCCCGAAGGTCACAAAACGCTTTCGCTGATTTACGAAAAGCTGGGGCGTTCTGAAGATGCCGAGGAAGCCTATGAACGGGCAAAAGAGCTTGGCTACCGCGACTCCGACGATGAATGAAGTCACCCGGCGCGCAATTTCATCCTTAGGAGCCTTCGGAGTCCCGACAGGCTCTTAGGGTCTGACATATCTTATTTGTAAAATTTAAAAACGGCTAAAAGGCATAACATCCGAAAGCCTCATGGACGCTGGCTTTGCGAGGTTTAGCGCCGCCGCGCTATGTGAGTAATTGACCCATAAATATATGTCACACCCTAAGAGCACTGGTGACGCTAACGGCGGCGGGTGGGACTGGTGATGCTAATGCGGCGGTGAGGCTAAGGGCACTGGCGGTGGTAAGCATGCTGGTGATGCTAAGTGCGCTTAGGACGCTATCGCGTCTGGGTTTTGGAAATCGTAAATAAGTCCAACGTCATGCTCCCCAAAACAGATTGCCCAAGATAGCCAGTCCGCACAGAACAGACATGAGGGACAAGACCAAAAAGTAAACCGTATTCTTGAGATAGTGCTTCTTCGCAAGAGCGATACACCAGCGAATAATTGGCGGCGAGAAGATTATGAGGGCTCTGGAGAGACTGGAAGCCGTTGCATGTCTGTGGTGAGCTTGATGTTCACCCAGATGCGACCAGAGAAGACCAAGCACCAGGCAAATCGCAATCAGGCACAGTGTGGCCATAAGCCATGATCGCCGCCGCCTGGCGAAGTAAAAAAGCAGCTCACCAACGACGAATATATCGGTCAGAACTACGGAGAACCCGAGAATTACTGCAATCCCTTGGCTATCTGCCATTATCTCTAACCTGATCGCTCTTATCTTTCAATAATACCCCAGGCCGGCGTGACGATGCTGGGTAATGCGTGAGTATGGATAATTCTTGAATTATGCGTGTGCCACTTTCAGTGGTGCGCGGTCCTTCAATTTTTTCTTGACGCCCTCACCGGCAAGCAAACCACTGGTGGTGGCTTGACCGACGCCGCGAGTCCAGCTGCTGCTGTCGCCGATGATGAAGAGATTGTCGATGTTCGTTTCCATGTTTTTGCTCACCGCAATCGAGTCGGGATAGCTCTTGCACTCGGGAGCGAACAATAGTGTCGAATCACATGCAACACCAGGACAAATTTTGTCGAGCGCATCAAGATATTCCAGTATGCCAGCGAGAATACGATGTGGATAGGCAAGTGAAACATCGCCGCACTCCGCTTCCAGAGTCGGCTTGATCATATTGTTAGCCAGAGATTTCGTCCGTCGTCCGGCTCGCAAGTCGCCGAGGCGCTGAACAAGAGGTCCGCCGCCTGCCAGCATGTTTACCACTTTGGCAATTGTTTGTGAATACAACTGCGGATCTTTGAATGGGCGAGTAAATGTTTTCGATACCAGAACAGCGAAATTGTTGTTTTCGGATTTCTCGTACATCTTCGAATGACCGTTCACCAGAACATAATCGCGGTGATTCTCGGGCGTGACAAATCCGCGCGGGTTCGAGCAGAAGTTTCTCACGACATCATTGGAATGCCTGCTGATGTAATAAAGCTTTGGCTCGTAGAACCGCCTATCCACCTCTTCGGTGAAGTAGCAACTTGTCTCCACACGAATCCCTATGTCGACCTGTCCGGGATATATGTCGAGCGCTTTGTAGAACTCCTGCTGGGTGAGCCAGTGTGCGCCCCCGCGCCCCACTGAAAGAATGCAGTAGTCGAAAATGTCTTCCTTCTCCTGGCCTGGATTGCGATATGCATCCCAGCTCACAGCGAAACGCTGTCCCCGGCGAGCGACCGACAAAACTTTTGTATTGAAGTGGAAATTGATATTCGGACCCTGCTCTTTTATCTCGTTCAAGATGCTGGTGTTGATGGCCGGGGCGTTGTCGGAGCCGCAGTGGAGCAGTTCTTGATAGTGGTAAGTCATACCGGCCAGAGTGGCACGCTTGTGAATCCACTCCAGGTCTTCCTTGTTGGGCTTGACCACAGGGATTTCAACCGGTGCATGTTTGAGGATAGTGCCGCGGACGATGTCTAAACGATTTTGCAGCTCTTGCTCACCAATGAGCTCGTAGAGCCGCCCGCCAATCACCGGCGAAGCCGAGAGAATTACTTTGAAGTCGTTCCAACTTCCGGCAGATTGCCCGGGAGCGCAGTAGCTGCAGGCCTTCGGCGGGCAGACTTCGAGCTTGCCCTGATCGATCGGGCAAGGATAGCGTTTCTCATACGCCGGTCCAACATCAAAAACATGTACTTCAACGGGCGCTCCTGCGAGTTCTTTCAACGCGAAGAGACCTGACGCACCCAGACCTACAAGGGCAAGTTTTTCCATTCTATGTGATTAGGAGACTCTCCAGCCTGTGCCCGCTTGGACTTGCGCTTAAGGCGGAACCCTTTAAAACGGCGAAGCCCTTTGAATGATAGCACTAAATCCAGGGTTCCTAAGAGATCATTTCCAATATTGGCTTGTATTTAACGCAATGGCTTTGGTTTTGAAGGATCCTGGTTGTTGGCTATCGGCCCACGAAGCTTGCCAAGTTTGACGGGCAGCCCGCTGTTTCTGCTCAGGCCTTATGTCAGGGACCTTAACCTACTTAAGGTAGACAGGCTCCCGAGTTCTCTCAAGAGCCAGCAGCATGGACGAGATTTGAGCATATATCGAGTCGGTCACCTTGTTGACCGCCGCCTTCTTGTTGGCCTTGTAATCAGCCCAATATTGCGACAAATCGACTGGCTCGCCCACGTCGATTAGAACTCGGCGACTTCCTTTCAGGCTCGGCTCGCCCCCCAAGATTTCGGTCTCCAACCTGTCTATGACATCGGCACATCGCTCTTGAGTCGTATGCTCGGTTACATATCCATCGTAAATCGCGATGAAATTGACGACGCGCCCGAGGTCCCGGTAGCAAGCCTTTATGTTGGCCGCCTCTTCCTCGTGAATCTTCTGTTCATATTGAGAGCCGTCCTTTTGATCTTCGTAAACGAAGTCATCAATGGCATTTCGCAAGATTCGCACATGCTCTAACTCACGTTGTCCAGAAGGAAGCTCGACGTTCAAACGTCGCGCAACTTTAGCAAGTATAGCCTTGCGAAGCCTATCGGCACGATCGTTCATACTCATGTTCGTACCCTCAGGAACACGATACTCGTGCTCGAGAGCAGTGAGCAGTTTTTCGCACACGGACCTGATGCGCAGGCGAACCGAATCGATATCATCTTCGTGATCCTGGCCGTCCCCGTTGGAAGATTCTACATGCAACTTGATCCCCATCTTATTTTCCAGCTGCTTCAAACAGCTTCTCAAGCCACTTCCAATGTCGAACGGGTATGTGTACTTCAAGGCCATTGGTATTATATGCAGTGTGTCGTCGGGACTGTTTTTCTTCACATCGCTAAGCGCCCAGAAAGACAGTTGGGCAGCCCCAGACTCCAGTGGCATGAGCGTATCGTTTTGGCGGGAGATCTCGCCTTCAGGAAAAAGCACCAACTTTTTTCTGCCAGCCGTCAACAACTCGCGAGTCATTTTAAAAGACTCGCGATCGACGGCACCACGGACTACGGAGTATGCACCGACGTGCTGCAGCCACCAGCCGTTCATGCCATGATCCCAATCGAATACCTCGCGCGCCGCGATGAAATTGAAATCCTCGCCAACCAGTTTTGAAAAAGCGAACATTACTTGCGGGTCGTGCCTGTTGCTATGATTCGGACAAATCAAAGCGCGCTTACCCTTAAGAGCGGTGAACCGTTTGAGCGCTTCGGGCGATACACTAACTGTGGTATCACCAAGCGCTAGTTTCATATATAGTGGCAACAGAATTTTTACGATCGAGATCAACCATGGTGTATCCAGGGGTGGTCTGAAGTCAAGCACTTTTATATTCCTCGTCTCTTAGGCCTAATAGTATATAAGGTTGGCTTTCTTATATGGGCTTTCTATTATTTGGCTGTTTTTTATCGGGATTAAACCCGAATGAGTCAGGGAATCGCAGTTATATCAATTTCGGCGCCGCATTTTTTGCAAATCCCAGTACCAGAGTAAACACTTGAATCTCCATCGTACCAGTCGAACTTATCACCCAAGCAAAAAAGACAAGAATATGGCGATTCAGATGGGTAACGACTGACCGACCTCCAAGTTAAGCGTTCAGAGTTAAGAATGGCAGAGAGTTCAATAGGTTTATCGGGGGGAAACCCATAACAATTATTGAAAAGCTCGTCAATCAGTCGCTGATCGTCGTCGACTTTGGCTACAGTGTATAGGCAGCGCGCTGCTCGAGTAATTGTTACTTTGATCGAAGATTCATTGATCTTTGTGAGGCCATCTTTCCTTCCAATCGATCGCCAGCCTACTTCAATCTCCTGCTGCTTGCGATACTGAGACAGTGTCTCAGATAAAGAGCAGATATCTGACTTGCTTATCGCCAACCATTCTTGCCCTTTTACGCGCATAGCTACTCCGTCCACACTAGCCCAACTCCGAATCAAACGGTCGAATTCTTCTATGTCGTTGTCGACGATCTGATGACCGAGATGACAGTTGCGGCTCTGGCTACCAGCAAGATTGCACAACACCAATAACCCTGGCAAATTGTCAGCAAAAAGATTTTTGAACGCGGTGATTGAGCCATTCTGAACCATGAATTTCACCTGTCGATTGCTTGCCTTTAAGTGATAACCCAGGAATCATGTACCCCGCCGACAAGTTCTATAAAATCCCAAAAAGACCACTGTGCCTTTAGATCCCTACTACCAGCAGCACGGTCAATTCTGGACTAGAATGGTAAGCATAGTCAGCTGAGGCGCTCTAGTCATGCCGATGAAAAAACACAGCTGGGCGCGCAGCGGACTGTGGTGTGCAGCAATCTGTTTAGTTGCGGGCTTGTCCTTTCACAAGCCAATCATCGCTATCGCCGCTTGTTTGCTCGCTGTGCCGTTTGGCTTGGCTTGGCTCTCGAAGATGCGGAAGAATTTCGAGGTAGAGGTCTGGCAGCGTAATAACAAACACGCCTTAAACGGTTGGTTGCTAACTTCATTTGCAATAGCAGCTCTGCTAACAATCGCCGCCGGAACTTTAATTGCTATCTACACCTTTGTGCAACTTGAGCGTGCAGACAAAGCAAAGCAATCCATGGAAAAGAACCCACGAGCGGTATGCTTACCGGCAGACAGCACTGCCCGACCTAAACCTTATAGCTTTGACGATTTTACAAGAATTCCTATCAAAGACGAGGCGCGAACCATCTATGGTGTCACCATAACTCCGACTCGCGTTCTCGATGCTTGCATTATCAAAGATGGCGATTCAACCAGACTCGAGCATGCACCGGGCAACGAGTGCTTCATTATCTATGTGGACACCAGATCGATTGAGAATCAGTGGTTTGACATTAGCTGTAAAGTTGAGTATGCGGAAGAGGCCTACAAAACGCCTGAGGCACGAAAAGCTGTGCTTTCATCGAAAAAGACGCCGCCCCATTCAATGCTCGCTCTGATGGTTTCCCCAAGCGAGTATAGACCTTCTGTTCATTGGATGCAGTATCTGAGGATGAGCTCCGTTTCCGTGCGAAAGATCAAGAATCCTACTGAACACACGTATACGTCTGCCCCTTAACTGGGTTTGAAATAATTCCTTCGCTCGTTCTGAACCGAATTGGAATTGAGCGCCTGGTCATTCCATCGATGGGAACCGATACATCGAAATGCAAATGTGGAGTTGTAGTGGCGCCGGTGGTGCCGGACTTGCCGATCGGCTGGCCGCGCACCACTTTCGCTCCGAGCTGCACCAATGCTCCGGCATACTGCAAATGTGCATAGCGCGCGTACGTTCCATCACTATGTTTTATAACCACATAGTTCGCGGCGTTCCGATACTTCTGCACATCCGCGCCGCCGACCCTGGAATCGGCACGTACCAAAATCACCACTCCCTCCCGCGCGGCACAAATTGTCGTGCCCTCGTCCATCAAGAAATCCACCGCAAACTCCTCTTGCGATCGAGCATAATGGGTGAATCCTCCCAGGAAGCCTTGCCCAACCCTGTGACTCGTGCCTGGTTGATATGGAAGCGTGTAAACGACGCTGTCGTCATGCCGTCCTCCACGCAGCCCGAACTGCGACTGGTATTGCCAATAAAATGAATACGGTCTGGTCGTATCTTTCTGATAGGCAAACAGTATTTTATGCGGTTTCATTAAGTTCATCTGCGCAGCAGACACATCAAGTGTGAACGGTACTTTTCGGCTGAGTGTCATGTTCTGCGACGTTGCCGTCACGGTCACGGTGCCTTCCGTCAATCGAGGCGGCATCAGCCAGAGAGCGAAACGCCCATCGTTTTTACTTTCCCTCACCACCAGCGATCGGTCCGCGTACTCTTCCTCGGCATCACCCATCTGTATCACAAGCAGTGATACCAAAACGATTGCTAACACTCGCGCCGGGGCTTTCCTAGACAATTATTTTTACACCACATGCAGTGCCGGCAGGCGCGCGGCATATTTGTCTAAACGTCGGAGCGAATCGGTCCGAATTTCAAGCCCTTCGAAATCGCCCACTTCACGATTTGGACTGTCGATCTGATGCACTGCCGTGCATTATGCCGGCTCTCGTGCAGAACAATCACCGACCCTTCCTTCGTTTGCCGAATAATTCTGCGCACCACTTCAGTGGCGCCGAGCGTTTGCCAATCCTCTGCAACAGCACCCCAGTAAACACAGAGCAAGTCCCGCTCCTTGAGCGCCTTTGCCTTGTCGTGGTCGATCAGACCATAGGGCGGACGCATGACTCGCGGCGCACCACCGGCGGCGCGCTTGATCATCTCGCTCGCCTTGTCTACCTCATGCTCGAAAACTGCCTTTGAAATGAAGAGCGGCGGCAGATGACGATGAGTGTGATTGCCAATCTCATGCCCTTCATCTCTGGCACGCTTCACGAGTTCCGGATAGCGCTCGGCGTTTTCTCCAGTAAAGAAAAAGGTCGCCTTGATATTGTTGTCCTTGAGCAGATCAAGCAATGCCGGAGTGGTCTCCGGGCACGGTCCGTCGTCGAAGGTTAAATGGCAGAGCCGACCAGACCCGTGGTTATGCCAATAACCATCAGGAAGAACCGCACGGCAAGCGCCGGTCAGGAAATCCATTTTAATGTCGCTGATTGTCTTTATGATCATGCAAGCTAAACACACGCCACTGTTTTGAATCTAACACAAGGATAGACTCTTTATGCCGACGTTGCTTCATCCTTACGATCAGTTCTCATTGTGTTGATGTCAATGTATTGTCGGCTCTAGTTAAGAGCACCTGAGTGCTGCTCATCAAACGCCGATGGTATCGGTCATTCGCGTCGTTTCCTGGACGAGCTCCTGAATCGCCCGGCGCGCCTGGTCGCCGACCTCTTTCGAGCGCCGCTGCGCGATTGATTCTATAGCACTGGCAAAGGCATAAAAGCGTTCAATAGAAAGATGAGTGGCGCGTGGATGCGGCAGAAGGCTGCGCAGGTAACCCCGCAGATTCTTCTCCTCCTTCTCATTCAAAGGATCGAGCATGCCGCTCAGCGGTCGGATCGACTTAAGTGAAACAAGCGGCGTTTGATAAGCAATCACGCCCTTGCGCAGAGCCCGGCTGAGGAGCTGGCATTCGGGCAGCGGCGCTTTCTTGTCCTTGCGGTCGGCCGGAACAAGCAACAGGTCGACCTCCCAGGTCTTGAAGTCGTGGAGCACCTGCAGTAGAGACTCGGCAGTATTGCCCTTGCGGTCTTTCATCGGCATCAAGCCGTAGACCAGTGTCCGAGCCTCGCATTTATCCACGTCTTTTGAAGCGTTCAGCACCATCCCGGAGAGATGAGCGCCATCCATCATCGCTTCTTCATTGACCTGATTCAGCCTGCCGGGCGAAAAGGAGATCTCCTTGATCGCGAATTCCTGGCAGAGAAGCACATCCAGGACGGAATCTTTGATGATCGAGCCGAACTCGGCCGTCGTCACATTGCCGGCCACGAAATAAATGTTCGCTTCCGGAATATTCCGGCCGAAACGCACCGAGAGCGTGCCTGTCACCTTCTCCAGTCCCAGGAACTGCATAACATTGAAGATGGTTCCCTCGCGCACCGAGGTTATATGGAAGCTGATACCCACGGCTCAATCTCCAGGGCTATCCCGGCAAAGTGATTATACTCACTTACGTCGCGTCAGAGCCTTTCGCACCTCGACGCGATCGTCGAAATCAAAGGTCTGACCCTTGATGATTTGATAGGTTTCATGCCCTTTACCGGCGACGACCACAACATCCTCAGGCGAAGCTTCAAGAACGGTCATTTCGATTGCTTTGGCGCGGTCGGCCTCGACGAGCACGCAGCGCATCCTGTTAATGCCGGCCAGGATATCGACGATTATTTGCTGCGGATCCTCAGAGCGCGGATTATCCGAAGTGACCACGACCAGGTCGGCCAGACTCTCCGCGATCGCCCCCATCTGTGGGCGTTTGGAGGTATCTCGGTCGCCGCCGCAGCCAAAGACGACGATCAGCTTGCCGTCCGGCGGAACCAGTTTACGAGCCACTTTCAGCACATTCTCCAGTCCATCTGGAGAGTGCGCGTAATCGACAATGCACAGTGGCGCTTTATCTCCATTGGCTGGAACGACTTCAAATCTGCCCGAGACACCCGTAAATGTCTCGAGGCCCTTTTTCAAGACTTCGTTATCGACCCCTTCGGCAGCACACACCGCCAGCGCCGCCATTGCATTGTAGACATTGAACTGACCCACCAATCTCAGCTTGAGACTCATCGAACCTGATGGCGTGCGGACCTCAAGATGCGTTCCACTTTGATCGAATTGCACATTGTGAGCGTAAAAGTCCGCCTTCTCAGACATTCCGTAAGTGTATCGAGTGCTGCTTTTGTCGACGACAGCGAGGAATTCCGGCGCCAGTGGCTCATCTGCGTTTGCGATTGCATACTTCGGGGATTGAACGCTGGCATTCAAACCCTCGAACAGTAACAGTTTCGAGCGCCAGTAGTTCTCCATCGTTTTGTGAAAATCGAGGTGATCCTGGGTGATGTTGGTCAGGCAGGCAGCGGCGAACTGGCAGTTGTCCACTCGCTTGAGCGCCAGAGCATGGCTTGACACTTCCATAGCCACATGAGTGACGCCGTCTTGAAGCATCTCGTAGAGCAGCCGCTGCAGATCAGCCGCCTGCGGCGTCGTGTGATGGGCGTCGATATATTGATTGCCGGCTTCGCGTCCATTGCTCAGGTGCGCCCAGCGAGCCCCCATGGTTCCGACCAGTCCAGCCTTGTGCCCGGCCAGGTTGAGGATGTGCTCGATGAGATGGGTGGTCGATGTTTTGCCGTTGGTGCCGGTGACACCAAGCAGGCGCAGCTTGCGACTGGGCTGCTCGTAAAGATAGTCGGCCGCCTCGGACATGGCGGCGCGAATGTCGCTCACCTGCAGGTAGGGAAGCTGGCTCAGTTCGGAGGTCTTGCGCTTCTCACTGACGATGAGGACAGCGCCGCGCTTGATGGCCTCTGGTATAAAGTCGTTCCCGTCTTGCTTTTCGCCGGTGATGCAAAAGAATGCATGCCCGGGCTCGACCGTCCTGGAGTCATATGAAACGCCGCAAAATGTCAACCAGCCGAGGTTTTCCATCTCGGCATGTTTGCCCCACCGCTCCAGCAGTGGGACGATCGATTTTGGAGAAACCTGAACCATTCCTGGTTACAGCCTCGTTCGCCTAACCAACAATGCCGGAATCTATACGCTTGCTCTTACGGGAGCGCCCTCGGTGAGCGGGTACACGCTGACGCGCTTTCTGCCCTTGCACATTTCATAAGTCACCTGACCGGTGATCAGGGCGTACAGTGTGTCATCGTTGCCGCGTCCGACGTTGAAGCCGGGATGAATGCGGGTACCGCGCTGGCGAACCAGAATATTGCCTGCCAGGACCGCTTCGCCGCCGTAAACTTTCACGCCGAGCCGCTTTGGTTGGCTGTCTCGGCCGTTTCTTGTCGAGCCTGCGCCTTTCTTATGTGCCATAACAAATCAACTCCTTAGCAAAAATCTCTAACTCACTTGATCAAGAAGCGCACAGCATCTGCCTCTGCGCATTACTCCTTGCTTTCGCCTTCAGCCTTTTTCTGCTTCTCGGCCTTGGGCTTCTCCGCCTTGGGCTTTTCGGCTTTGGGCTTCTCGGCCTTTTCTTTCTCAGCGGCCGGCTCTTTGGCTTGCTTGGCCGCGGGCTTTTGAGGGGCTTCGGCCTTAGCGACTACCTGGTTGTTCAATTCAATCGCGTCAATGATCACTCGCGTGTACTCTTGTCTGTGACCCTGTTTCTTGCGGGTCCCCTTCTTCGGGCGCATGTGGTACACGATAATCTTTTTGCTCTTCTGAGTCGATAGAACTCTGCCCACAACCGCAGCACCAGCGATGTATGGCTGGCCGATTGTCGTTTCTTCGCCATCGACGAGCATGAGCACGCGATCGAAGATGTGCTTGCTGCCTTCATCGGCACCGGTGAGATCGATATCTATATGGCGTCCCGGTTCTACCACATATTGCCTGCCGCAGGCTTCAACTAAGGCTTTCATTGCTGTCTCCAGACTTTTACAGAACAGATTGAACTTTTTCACGCTCGCCATCGTCTTACATAACGATAAGAGCGGTGGCAGTTGCTAAGAGCGGATGAGCGAACTGAAATAGTATCAAATGTAGGGCTTAAGGGTCAATCAAAGCATAGCCCGCTTGCTTAATATTGATAGCAAATGAAAATTGTTTGATATAAGGCGATTCAATGTACCGCTTGCCAATCAATTCGCTAAAGTCATTTCGTCCCTGGAGGTTAATACCATGAGCGATGGCGTCAACGAAGCCGAACTCGGCCGGAGCAAGCAAAGCACGACCCCGAGAGACCATCTCATTCATTTGTTGACAATCGGTTGGGATCCAAAGAGTCCGCTGATCAAAAAATATGTAACGCAGCACAACCTGGAGCGGGTGCTGTCCGATTGGCTCGAAAAGAACAAGGCAAGCAAAAACGCCGTCTAGAGCCGCATTCCGAAAGTACCATTAAATATACAATTTCCATTAAACATATTAAGGACGAGCTCTATGCTGGTACCATAACTGATCTTGTCCGCACATCTCTTTAAATATTGGAGTTATCGCCGTATGTTGCAAGTTGGAAAAAAAGCTCCTCCGTTTGACATGCCTTCTACAAAGGATCTCAAAACGTTGAAGGAAAACGTCAGCCTCTCCGATTACAGAGGCAAATGGCTCGTTCTCTTCTTCTATCCGCTCGATTTTACTTTCGTTTGCCCGACCGAAATCAAGGCGTTCAGCGATAAGTATGACGAAATCAAGAAAGCCGGCGCTGAAGTGCTTGGCGTTTCGACCGACTCCGTCTACAGCCACCGCGCCTGGATCAACACCTCTGAAGACAAAGGCGGACTGGGCAACTTGAGATACATCCTCGCCTCCGACATCACCAAAGATGTCAGCCGTGATTACGGCGTTTTGATCGAAGATAAGGGCATCGCTCTGCGCGGTCTGTTCATCATCGATCCGGAAGGCTATCTCCAGTATCAAGTGGTTCACAGCCTCAACATCGGCAGAAGCGTCGAAGAAACCCTCCGCGTTCTTGAAGCTCTCAAGACCGGCGGACTCTGCGGCGCAGACTGGAAACCTGGCCAAAAGCCACTTTCCGTATAAGCTAAGCGAAGGTTGATTTTCAGGAGAGTCGCCCGCCTCTGGCCGGCGGCTCTCTTGAGTAAGCGGTCTCCTTTGTCGAGGTCGCTGGAGCTCTTGAGTTCGCGGGCTTCAACAAATTCACACATGTGACTCTATCGGCGATACAATTATCGTCAGTGAATATGGCACAAGAGAACTCGGCTGGCGATTAACGGAAGAAGGAGGTTCTATGCCGCTCCGAATGGATACTCCATTGCCCTCGCTCGACGGAGGAACAGACTGGTTCAACTCAGAGCCCATAACTGATGAAAGCTTGAAGGGTCATCCGGTCCTGATCCACTTCTGGTCGATCAGTTGCGGCATCTGCAAAGAATCTCTGCCTGATGTCAATCGCTGGATCGAGAAATACAAACCGCAAGGACTGCAAATCATCTCTGTCCATATGCCGCGCCAGGAAAGTGACACCAAAGTCGAAGACGTAAAGGAAGCGATCGATTATTGGGAAGTAAAACAGCCGTGCGTCGTCGACAACTGGCATGAAATCACGAATCGTTTTGAAAACAAATTCGTGCCCGCCTATTATCTTTTCGATGCCGAGCACAAGCTGCGTCATTTCCAGGCTGGTGAAAAGGCGATCAAAATGGTCGAGCCGGTAATCGAGCGAGTGATGAAGGCACAAGCCGTTACTGAATAGAGTTGTTAAAAACGCATGGTGAGCCCTGCTCCGCATCCCTGTTACTGAAACTGAAAAGCATGAAAACTCGGGTACTAAAAAAATGGTAGAAGCAACCGCAGAAACGAAATCCAAAGACAAGCAAGCAAAGCAATCGAACGGAGCAGGGACTCCCAACCATTCGCGCAGTGCGAAGCTGTTCGAGCGCGCCAAGAAAGTCATTCCAGGCGGAGTGAATTCTCCGGCCCGGGCTTGTCTGTCTGTCGAATCAGAGCCGATATTTATCGAGCGCGCCGATGGCCCGTATCTGTACGATGTCGATCACATCGAATATGTAGATTATGTTTTGTCGTGGGGACCGATGCTCCTTGGTCATCGCCACCCGCGCCTGCTGGAAGCGGCGGAGCAAGCCATCGATAATGGCACCAGTTATGGTGCGCCCTGCCGCGCGGAAGTGGAAATCGCCGAGCTCGTCTGCGAAATGATTCCATCAGTAGAGATGGTGCGCATGGTCAATTCGGGAACCGAAGCTTGCATGTCTGCAGTTCGGGTGGCAAGAGCATTCACCAAGCGTGATACCATAATCAAATTTGACGGCTGCTACCACGGTCATGCCGACAGCTTCCTGGTCAAAGCCGGCTCCGGACTGGCTACCCTGGGAATCGCCAGCAGCCCGGGTGTTCCCGAGGCGTTCACAAAGGAAACGATATCCCTGCCCTACAACGATATCGATGCAGTGACCAAGGCGTTCCAGGAGCATAAGGATAAAATCGCCGCAGTAATCGTCGAGCCCATCGTCGCCAACTCCGGACTGATTTTGCCCAGGGACGGATTCCTCGAAGGGCTCGCCGAGGCATGCAAGAAGCATGGCGCACTCCTGATTTTCGATGAGGTGGTTACCGGCTTCCGCGTAGCTAAAGGTGGCGCTCAAGCGCTGTTCAAGATTCAGCCGGATCTTACCTGTCTCGGCAAAGCGCTCGGCGGCGGCTTCCCGATCGGTGCTTACGGCGGACGAAAAGACGTCATGTCCCTGGTGGCGCCTCTCGGCAGTGTCTATCAAGCCGGCACGTTATCGGGAAATCCAGTTGCCACCGCCGCTGGTGTAGCCCAATTACGCGTTTTGAAAACCGAAAAGCCATACGGTGAATTGAAGGAGCTGACCGACAAGCTCGCCGAGGGTTTGCGAACCATGCTTAAGGACGTTTCCTGCCCAGCAACAGTCGCGTCGGCATGCGGAATGCTCACGGTTTTCTTCGCAGCCAAGGAAGTGACCGATTTTGCTTCCGCCCAGAAATGCGATACGCAGATGTTCGGAAAAGTTTGGCGCGGGCTTTTGAAAGAGGGCATCTACTGGCCGCCCTCGCAGTTCGAAGCAGCCTTCCTTTCGACAATGCACACGAAGAAGCTGGTAGACAAAACAATTTCGGCATTTGAGAAGGCAATCAAATCGGCTCAGTAGATTTCTCTGAGATGACGGACAGCCATAGCACCAAATCTGGTACCAGAGGCGACAAGGACGCGGTCTTTGCTTTGAGCCGCCCGTCGCGCTGCTTCGGCTGTGACTCTAAACTGCTTGTCGACGACATCGTCAGGCTGGAAGAGAAGCCGGACGAGAAGGAAGTGTACTGCCTGAAGTGCTCCGGGCTTGAAGATTTCGAAGTTCTGAAAGCCGGCAATGCCCAGATCACTCGTTTGGCAAAGAAGCACTCAAGCCGGCATTTTGTCATCTTGAAGTGGTCGGAATTGTGGAAGACATATGAGCGATTCGGCCTGCTTGTAGAACGTCAAGCTCTGCAGAAGGCGCGCGAGCAATCCTCCTGAATTCAGCCCGTCAGCCACGGATTGGTCACGAACTGCCATCAGTTAGCCACGCATCCCGCCTTATGCTTTTGCACGCTTACCAGGTGCATAATCATGGGCAGCCAGGGCGCCGATCAAATCAAAAACACACCGGTCCATCACGACTCATCGCCCGAAACGAGCAAGAGGACGCTGGCCGTGCGCGAAGGTCTGGCCAGGGAGGTGCAAGAACATTTTGCCGGCGCACCATCGAGCTCCCATGAGCAAACCAGCCTGGCCAAACCGTTTTATTCCAGACGTGATGAGCCCGATCTGGGTCTCACCGGAATGACAGCCAAACCGGAGGGAGGAGGAATTGCCAGCTACGATCCCCAGCAGCGTCAGGATAGACTGAGCTCGATTGAGACCACCAACAGCGCCGGATCTGTAAAAACGGAAAGGAGATACCAAGCCAATCCGAGCGGCATTGTCTCTGAGGTGAGCCTCAAGGACAACAAAGGGCACGAGGAGATCACGGCCAATCTCAAAGATAACAGTCGCATCGTGATCAGCAAGCAAGACGGCAAAACCCTTTCGGTTAGAAGATTTGATTCCGAGGGGCGTGAGTTGTCGGGCACCAGTGCCGATTCAACGCCGGCGACCGGCAAAGAGGAAGCTAAAGGAGCGGCAAGCCAGAAATCCCAAGCCAACGAAGCTTCCGGACCGGCAATCGAGTCGGGCAACAGGAGCGGGAATGGAGGCAGCGATGGCAAAGGGGATCAGGCGCAGCAGGAGGCATCAAGTGTTCATCGTCCTCATCTAAGCG
>JAJPJO010000197.1 GCA_021324135.1 Pseudomonadota bacterium | reverse complement strand
GCTCTTACGTATGCGAGCGTTTGTTGAACAAATAGTGGGAAACAATCCATTGATTGCCTGAGTCGAAACCCCACAATTCAGAACATGCAAGAAAAAACAGGCGCCAGTAGATCCACCAGCGCTTAGACTGCTCAGCGCCATAAGTCTCGCCAATGATTTTGATCAAACGCTGCCGATTGAGCTGCATGTTGCGCAACCAGGCCTCAGCCGTCTGCTGATAGTGCTTGCCGCTGACTCGCCAATGTTGAGTGACAAACAAATCTTTCTGAAAGTAGAGCAGCAGATCGTCTGATGGCATTGTCCCACCGGTAAAGAAATATCTGCTGAGCCAATCACCTGGATCGCTGCTATCAAAATGATACTGGTACCTGATGTGGCTGAATATATGCACAAACAGCTTCCCGTCTTCGACCAGCCAGTCGGCAACATTTGCCAGTAATCTCTCGTAATTTTTTGCATGTTCGAACATTTCGATCGATACGACGCGATCAAAACGTTCAGCGGTTTGAAAATCATTGATATCGGCTGTGACCACCTGTACATTGTTGAGCCCGAGCGACTTCGCTCTTTGCTCAATAAATCTCTTTTGCGATCGCGAGTTTGAAACCGCAGTGATCGTGACGTCGCTAAATCGCTGAGCCGCAAATAAGCTGAATGAGCCCCAGCCGCAACCCAGCTCGAGTATACGCTGCCCATTGGCAATTTCCGCACGTTTACAGGTCAACTCGAGCATTGCAGACTCGGCTTTGCCAAGATCTTCTGCGGAGGTCCAGAGACAGCAGCTGTATTTCATCGCTGGTCCAAGAATCAGTTGAAAGAATTCTGCTGGCACTTCGTAGTGCTGCTGGTTGGCAGAATCAGTAGCGATCGCTATAGGCATCTCTTTCAGATCGGCGACGAAGCGCATGGTTCTCTCAAGCAGCTGCTGCTGGTCCCTCAGGTGCAGCTCAGATAGTTTATGCGCCAGCATGCGGCGTATACCCCATCTGATTAAAGACTCGGGGACAATACCAAGCGCAAGCAGATCGTAGAGCAGCAGGTTGCTTGTCTCATCGGGCGCAAATTTTCGTTCGCCGCTTAGCGTATTCGTCATAATCAATTTCTCCTGAACCAGGGCACAAAGACACTGGTGCTTTTCATATATTCTGCATAATCACCTCTTGCTTGAATGGAATGCTCTTCGGCCGGTTTAACACCCGAGACGTTGATCAAGATGTGCAGGTATACCAGCGGGCACACAACAGTGGCAAGACCATATGGCGAGCCGGCTGCATAGACAAAAAATGCCACCGCTCCGAGCCACTCAAAAAAGTAGTTCGGATGGCGACTGTAGCGCCATAGCCCTTGCTGGCAGGTGCGTCCTTTGTTCTGCGGATCTCGGCTGAACCGGCTCAATTGATAGTCAGCGATTGATTCCCCGCACAGTGCCACGAACCAAATAATAATGGCGAGAAATTGCAGATGAGTGAATTCAGACTGACTATCGGCGACTGCCACCGCCATCGGTGCGGTCATCAAAACCAGAATTGCACCTTGCCATAGAAATACCAGAAGCATCTTTTCGTCTGCGAAACTGCCCATCTTTTCTCTCAAAGCGGTGTAGCGCGGATCCTCCTCCGGGTACCATCGCTTGAATCGCACGCCCAGATGCCAGGCCAGTCGCAGACTCCAAAGTACCACCATCAAGATGATCGCCCATTGCCTGCCGTTGCCGGCATGTCCCAAAACAGCATAAAGCGCGGCTGAAACCGTAAAACCAAGCGCCCAGGCGACATCGACGATGCCACCATTTTTGATGCCTATGGCAACAATCCACACGATGAACATCATCAGGCCGATTACCAACAAGTCCGCACAAATCAACATCAGGGCACCGCTAATCAATTGCCTACCTCCCAGCCAGTCTTCTGTTATTTGGGCGCGAGTAGGTAGCCTGAACAACTGAGACGTTGCGCATTAGAAAAGCAGCCTGACAGTATTCAAAATAATATCGCCACTTACGGATGAAACGCTCATCGAATCCCTGTGAGCGCACTGAGCTAACATTCTTTTCAAAAGATTCCTGCCACCTGCTCAGGGTCGTGACATAGGACGGCGTCATGTCGAAAAGGTCGACTAAGAACAGATCGCCACAGGCGCGCATGGCAGTGCTGACCCGATAGAGAGATTGTAGAAGCGACCCAGGGAAGATATGTTTCTGGATGAAATCGACGTTGGATCGGGCCACGTCATAGCGAGAATCGGGACAGGTGATCATCTGCATGAGCAGCAATCCATCAGATTCGAGAAGACTGTCGAGCTTTCGCACAAACAGATCAATGTATTCATCGCCGACAGCCTCAATCATCTCGATGGAAACTATCTTGTCAAATTTTCCTGTCAGATGACGATAATCCTCGAGCCGAAGATCAATCAGATTGCCGAGGTTCTTTCGGCGGATCAATTCAGCCACGTACGCGTGCTGTTCCTTAGATATAGTCACAGCCGTCACCCGGCAGCCGAATGTGCTGGCGATAAAGCAACTGAGCCCTCCCCAGCCGCATCCCAGATCGAGCACTCTGTCCGAGCGTTCAATTCTAAGCTGTCGCGCTATTCTCTCGAACTTCGCCAATTGCGCCGCCTCTAATGTCACCGAAGGGTCGCTGAAGAGCGCCGATGAGTAAGTCATTGTCGCGTCAAGGAAGAGGCTGAAGAATTCGTTGCCGAGGTCATAATGCTCGCTTATATTTTTGCGACTGTTGGACTTCGAATTGCGACGTGTTCTGTGATACATGCGGTTGATCACACCGAGTATGTTCAACAGGCGACTGGCTTGAGACGACTCGTTGAGCACCGGGGAATTATCCTGGTTGAGCAAGAACCAAGAGATAACACCTGCGATGCTGTCAAAGTCGCATAAGCCATCCATGTACGATTCGGCCAGTCCGATGTCGGCGTAAAGCAAGCAACGTGAAAAGACAGCTTCATCCCGTATATGCACTGATGCTGATATGCCGCCCGACCCGTCGCCGAAGACGTGCTTTCTCCCGTCAGGCATTACCATCTCGAGTCGCCCGCGGGACATTTTGGCAAGCAATGATAGGACAACTTTCTTTGCCAACCGATTGCGGTACTGCTCAAACTCCGATATCGCTGCCGGTCGATTTACTGTCTCTGTGTTTATAGCCATGTTCTTCTTTACCTTTTCGTATCGTTTCGCAGCGAATAATGTGGATTCATCACAGCGACCTGCCTCTCAATGTTGTCTTCTTTTTTATGGTGCGGTGTTCGTTTTAGCCACAGAAGCAGTGCATGAATGTGGATCAGTGCGATGACTCGCATCGGCGCCAAGGGGTAGCGCATCGTCAGTGCCAGCAAGTTGATGTCATTGAATGGCAGCCGTTTGCCACGCACCGAAGCCGATACCACTTTGTCCTGCCCGTCCATGGTATCTACACGCATGTCGATGCGGTCGCCTGGCACCGACAGATCGAAGACGAGATCTTGGGCAAGTTCTGTAAATGGTGAAATGTAAAATAGTTTTTGCTGGCGATCGCGAAATACTTTCTCACGTCCTCGCTTAAGCAAGTATGCCTTTTTCTCTCCAAAGGTGTTGCCAATTTCAACTAAACAACACAGTGATTGTCCCGCGGCGTCAAAGCAGAAAAAGAAAGAGACCGGATTGAATACATAGCCAAAGCAACGCACGTTGGTGAGCAAGCGGATGCTGCGAATCTGCTCTTCTACTCCTTTTAAACGCACAACACTTCTGACGCGATCTTGAAGGTCATTCACATTTTCATTGTCGGGCAAATGATCTGCCTGACTAAAACGATATGGCGACAGCCAATTCCTGCCAAACAGCCGCGATGTAGTTCGTAATGACTCGACCTCGTCCAGGTCTAAGTACATCATGAAATGCCGGTGCAAAAAAGAATGCTGACGAGGCTTTTGTCGGGCGTGGGCAATTTCGCATTCGTAGAGGCACGATGCTAGAGACATACGGCGTTTCCTATCAGCTGTTTGGCCAGGTTGAGGGAGGAGGTCAGTGCGTCCTCGTGAAATCCGTAGCCGAAGTAACTACCGCAGAAGTACACTTGCTCCTTTTGTGTTGAAGCGTTCAGTTCAGGCAGTTTCTCCTGAGCCGTAATTGCCTTCAAATCGAAAAGTGGATGATGATAGGTCATGCGACGCAGAACCTTGTTCTTGTCCACCAGATGTTCACCGTTGAGCGTGACGAAGTAATTCGTCTTGCGTGAAACGTCCTGCAGGCTGTTCATCCAATAGTGAGTCGATGCGCCGCGGCTATCAAGCCGGTAGTTCCATGAAGCCCAGCAACGGTGCTGATTGGGCATGACAGATGCATCTACATGAAGCAATGTCTCGTTTCTCTGATAAGAGAATGCACTCAATAATCGAATCTCCGTTTCGCTCGGATCGTGCAGCAGAGCCAGAGCTTCATCAGCATGACAGGCGAGAGCTACTTTGTCATAAATTTGACAGTCACCGTCGATGGTGCTGACTTTGACACCGCGAGCACTGCGCCTGACTTCGGTCACAGCCTGGCGCAGTCTGGGCACAGTAGGCAGCGCGGCCAAAAGGCGCTTCACGTACTCCCGGCTTCCTCCTTCTACTGTCCACCACTGATGTTGTGTCGTCGCTCCGAGAAGTCCGTGATTCTGGAAGAAGCGCAACAAAGTTTTGGCAGGGAAGTTGAGAATCTTGTCGGGTGCGGTTGACCAGAGAGCGCTACTCATGGGTACCAGGTACCAGTTGAGAAAATCGT
>JAJPJO010000275.1 GCA_021324135.1 Pseudomonadota bacterium | reverse complement strand
TGAGACTGTTGCGAATCGATATAGTCAGGAAGATATCGATAAATAAAACCCAGGCCGTGTGCTCTACCCATCGCCACGGCTCAATGGTGGCCACGCCGTAAACCGACTGCGGCCAGAGAAGGCCGCGCAGTCCGTGATCGAGTGCCACTACCAGTGATGCGGTAACCAGGACGCGCCAGTCGCGGTAGAAGGACAGGAAGGCGAGCACGCCGAAGATTTGAAAATGGGCCTCGAGTCTGCCGCCTGCCAGGTGAATCATGAGCGCCGCCATCAACATCAAAGCCGCTGCAATCACATGGCGCGTGATTGCTCTGCCGGGAAAGGCCATCACCAGCGCAAGCGGCAAAACGACGATCAATCCGCCCAGTACCCAGGCGGCCCAGACGTGAAGGTGGACGCTGCTTTGGGTTCCTTCCCAGGCGCGAGGCGAAATCAAAAGCGCGGTTATAATGCAGGCGAACCATTGGAAGAGCATCAATCCGGCAAAGAGACGATCGCTGCTGCGAAAATTCTCGTCTTGCTGAGCGTCGAACAGAACTCTCGTTCTTTCAAGCAACCATTGGTCGATAGATGATTCTTTGAGCGTTTCAGTCAAGTGCACCTCATCCTATTTGCTCGGATTAACGCACCGCGATTGATTGAATAAAGGGCATCCAAATGCTTCAGTCTCTTTGGCGACCGGGGTTTCACCATTGGCAATGGCAACCACCGAGTCCGCTCCGGCATTGTCTCCTGCTTGACCCCTGCCTGGTGTAATGCCGCCATTGAAGAGCAAGCGACCCTGGCAATCATAGAGCAACACATAACCGGATGTGGTGGCATTAAAATTCTTCGCCTCCGCCCCATCGCTATCATCGATAACCTCAACATTGGGAATTGATTTTGCCATCTCGGCAATTTCGCTCTTCTCAGTCCAGAATTCCGGCAATACTTTCGGCTTTATGCACAGAATATATGCCTGCAAGCGGGTCTTGCTCATGATCCGGGACAGTTCCGAGATGCTGGCCCGAGTACAGGGGCATTGCGGATGGACAAGCATTATCAGGGTGTCAGCGCTTTTATCCAGCCTCAGGTTCGTTTTACCCGGCCATTGCCTGGGCGGGGCTGGCGCTGCCCCCGGTGTCGTCTCATAGCGCATAAGGAACCATAGACTGAGACAGATCGCAGTAATCCACAGCAATCCAAAGGCCATCCATTTTGCTGATTGAAGCGTCACAAAGCCCCTTCCGTTTCACCTGGTACGATCATATACCTCGCTCGGCTTACATCACATCCTTCTTAAGAGTGGGCGTTAAGAACATTACTGAATCCGGGCTGCTTGTGTAAAAGTCGTGCGGATGTTTGTTAGACGGCAGTAAGAGTCAGGTTCATTGTCAGAAACGAGCGGCGCAGGCGCAATTGAGGCATGTTAGTCTGAATCTCAGCCCTCGACCGCGGAGATTCATGCATGAGCAACCAGCAGTTGGTTCACCTGCCTTCCTCAGATGGAGAAGGAGCGAAGAAGTCATTCAACTCAAGTGATTGGCGTGATTATTTTGAAGAAAACAGAAAATCGCGGCCGGCAATCAGAGTGCCAAATGAAATTGTGCTTGATGAGACGTTGAGGCAGCCCTTGCTCAAATCATTGCAGACCTTTCAAATCGGCGAATCCGGAGACGGACGCCATTTGCGCAAGTATGCCAAGAAATTAGGTGATCCCGTGTACATGCAATGCATGGACATGTTTATCAAAGAAGAGCAGAACCATTCGCAAATGCTGGCGGCTGTGATTCTGGCTTTGAACGGCACACTGATCAACTGGCACTGGTCAGATCTCGTCTTTATCGGATTGCGTCGCCTTTTCCATTTGAAGACTGAGCTTTTCATTTTGATGATTGCTGAAGTGATCGGCAAAGTCTTTTATCAGTATGTCTCCGAGCGCGTTGATAATGAGCCGATGCAGGAGGTTTTCTCGCTAATCGTCCTGGATGAGATCTTGCATATCGAATTTCATACGGAGTTTCTGGCCGAGCAACTCCGCAACTATCCCTGGATGGCTAAATTCGCTGCGCACTACATTTGGTGCGTCATCTTTTATACGGCTTGCTTTGCTTTCGTGCTCGATCACAAGACCACTCTCGCTGCCTTGAAAATATCAAGCGGAGAATTCATTGAGACCAGTTCGCGCATATTCCACCGCGCCGCGATTCGCTCCCTGTCGCTCACTCTCGTTTAATTGGCTCATCGCTGGCATTGTGCTTTGAGCAGATCGAGGGCGAGCCCGTCGTCGTCGGATTGCACGTCGTTGAGGTTCTGGTTGATAAACTCGAGCGCTTCGGCCAAACGCTGCTGCGACATGTAGAGATTGACGAGCAGGAACTTGGCTCTGATGAAATCGGAATTGTTCCTCAGCACCTCCTTGATCAATCGTTCGGCCTCATAATGATCGCCCTCCAGAAGCAGTATGGAAGCCATCATCAAGTAGGGCCACTCAAAATCCGGATAATCGCTCATCAATGCCAGAAACATTTCTTTGGCCCGCCCTTGCTCGCTGCTCATGATCTTGACGATCTCGGAGCATCGCGCCTCCGCTTCAACAGGCACTGGATTTTTGGGCAGCTGCGTCTTCAAAATTCTGCCGGCGTCTTCAGCTACGGCAGATCCAGGTTCCAGCTCGATAACGCGCTTCAGTGCTTCTCTGGCATTCTCAAACCGGCCGACCATCTGGTATTCAATGCCCAGGTTTTGATACTCCTCGGCGCTCAATCCTTCTGGTAGCGTATCTGGTGGCATGCCGCTGGTGACTATTTTTACGATCAGCTTCAATTGCGTAAACTCCTCATCATGCGGATAAAGCTCCAATGCGCGATTGATGTAGTTGAGCGCCTCCTCAAAGTTTTTCTCGGCAAGGGAAACGTTGATCATGAGGTGAATGGATCTGAGATGATCCGGGTTCATGGACAAAAGATATTTAGCCAGACCTTTGGCGCCGGCGATATCTCCTTCCTTCAATTTGATCCAGGCCAGATTGCTGAACGGCCATTCGAAATCAGGATAATGGCTCATCAACTCTTGAAATATGGCTTTCGCCTGTTGCGGATCCTTATCCATTAGATTGTAGGCTTCGATATTGCGTTGCTCCGCTGCTTCGGGAACGGCAAGACGCGGCAATTGCGTACGCAGCACCTTCTCTGCTTTGGTGGCGATCGGACCTTTTGACTGCAATTTTACGGCCCGGAAGAGCGCCTCACGCGCCAGACCGACCCAGCCCGCCAATCGGTATTGCAGACCAAGCTCATAATACTCCGGGGCGGTGAGATTATCTGGAAGCTCCCTTGATAACAAGCTCATAGAATGACCTCAGCAAGTCGTGATCAGTGAAATGTAGCAGATTGGCCGCTGGCATGGTGCCATGGGTGAAGAGGTGCTCGGATTGCCGTCCGGAAAATCACGGCTCCTCTTCGGTAAACTCCTGGACGAGCATGACTCGATCGCCCCGCTTCACGACGGCCACTCCGACAAATCGGTTCTTCGGATTGAGGATGTTGAAGCGGTGATTGATCTGTCCGGCCGGCTCCGCCATCATGCCTGCCTGCGCTCTTTGCACGAGCAACTGCGGTTCTTCAAAATCGCTCTCTTCCCAGGCAAGATTTTCCGCCACCGCTGGACGTACGCCAAATGAATTGGCGCGATCCTGTGGCGTGCGTCCCCTGGGATCGACATGCCCGAAGAAGTTTGTCGTGGAAAGAAACTGCGCATAGGCACGGGCTGTCTTTGAAAGTTTGGCGTTCTCTTTCAAGGGCGCCGCACCGTATTTGGTGCGATCCTCGTTGATCAGCGTCAATGCCAGTTGGCTCAATGACTCATCGTCCGGCTTCACTGCAGGAGTGAGAGACTGACCGCCGGGCTCGACGCCTTCCTTCTCTTCCTGCTTGTTTTCACCGCCTTGCTCCAGGCGGGCTTCCTGCTTGCCTGCCACTTCGCTCGCTGGGGATGCAGCTTTGTCATCTGTGGGTTTGCCGGGACTGGCGCTTGCCTGACTGACCTGACTTTGCGCCGCTTGAAGAGCTTGCTCGCGGTTCAGCCTGAATCTCCCTTGCGCCCTGGCGCAATCGCTAGAGTGAAAGACAAGAAAAAATATGGCGAGGGAGCACCGCCCGACCAGGCGAGCTTGTCTATGGTTATCCATACGGCGGCGGTTCATATACCTATTTAAATCGATTGCACCGGGTGAGGCGAGAGTGAAAGGCGAGCGAATGCAAGAATGCTATTTGAATTAAACGCCGCTTATCATGCTGCATCTGGTGACGTCCAGGCGCTAAATACTGTTTCCGATGAACTACACCTCGGCCGCTTTGAGCAGCCCTGAATGGTCATGCGCACTTGATATAATCTGTTCACACTGCGTTACGATCGGTTCTAAAGTGGTTGTAGATCCGTTCGCCAGCGGCAAAACGTGGTTCAATATCTAAGGACGCTGGGCACTTGATATGCTTGAGTGCGCGCACCGTTTTTAATACCGGTGCCGGCTGATGAAATCTACTATAAACAACTCTGGAAAGAGGCACTGTCAGGACAGAATACGATGAGCGAAACAAACGCTACGCAATTGTGCATGCCTGCAAAAATCGAGGATGAGGAGAATGTAGTTCTCGATCGTTTCATCCAGGCTTCAAAAGAGATTGCGCCATCGCTGCAAGTTACTCTCGCCAAGCGTTATATTCAGCCGGGATCCAATCGTGTTTTGTGTCTGGCCGCCCGCACCACCGTTCCGCTCAATGAAAATGAGCTGGCTTCGGTTTCCGATCTGGCTTTGCGTTTGTCGGACGGCACGAATGTGCATCTGTCGCTCAGTGTTTTCGATGAATCCTCCGGCACTTCATATCATCAGCAACCATTCCAGCAGGCGCGCCCCGCCTATGCCTCCAACCCGTTTCCTCGCCAGACCTATAACCCTCATCCGTTTCCACAAACCCCATACGAGCCTTATCGTTATGAGGTACATGTGACGGAGAAAAGCAAACTCGGCAGCGTCTTTGTGGCCATGATCCTGGTGATGGGCTCGGCATTGTATATGGTGGCAAACTGGTCGCCGAAGATGACTGCCAACCTGGAAGACCTTCTCAGGCGCGTGCCTTTCACAGCCAATTTACTGAAGCTGCCTCATCAGAATGTAGTGGCTGCCCGGAGCGCTATTTCGACGTTCCCCGTGCCGGCCAAGACCTTCGGCAAACCGACCGCTCTGCCTGATGAGCATAATGCCGGCAAGGGCTGGGCCAATCAAAAGGGACGGAGCGGATTGAGAGCCACATCCGGGGCGACAAACGCTCCTCATGTCGGCGCATCCCACACTCACCGGCACGGCCGCTCCGAGCGTGTCGGAGCAAGCCAGTCCGATGAGCCCAGAGGTGAGCATTCCAGGCACGGGTCAATGCTCGTGCCTCCGCCACCGCCGATGATATACACCCTGCCGCCCGGCGCACCACCGGCGATGTCTCAATTTTGGGGCTTTCCGCCTCAGTCCATGACGCCGGTGCAGCATCCGGCGACAGCCGCTCATGCACAAAAGCCGGCTCCATCGCATAGCGCGGCCGCTGCCCATCCAGCCGCGAACAACTCAGGTGAGGCCGCAGCGAACGTCAATGCAGCAAACAGCCCCGCCCATCATGAGGCTGCCGCCTTGCATTCAGCCGGCACAGCGGCGGCACACAGCACCCCGGGTGGTGCCACCCACACTGGACCGGCCGCTTTGCCGGTGGCCAAGTCCGCTTCCGCGAAATCGTCTGAGCCCGCCAAGCCTTCGCATCTTGGTGTTCCGACTGAGCGCAACCCGAATGATGATTATGTCGAGAAACCATCTGATGACCAGGAGTATCAAGGCGGCTCGGCACAAACTCAAGGAAGCGCCCCATTGCCGGGCGGCAACTCGCAGCGCTCCGATTTTTGAGCCTGTCCTTAATGTGAAGCGCTTTTCGCTTCCTTCTCCTTCTCTTTGATCTCGATCAAATTAGCCACGATCGGCACGGGCAGTGGTCCTTCATCGAGAACTAAATTGTGGAAGGCAAGCAGGTTGAAATGGGCGCCTCTTTCCTCCTGGTATTTCTTTCTGAACGCCAGCCATTCTTTCAACCCGGCGTAATAGGTAGGAAGCTGGGTCGAGCTCAACTTGGCGCGCTTCAGCTTCCCTTCCGCCTCTGCCTGAGTTTGGAAGGTTCGCTTGGTCATCAGGTTCATGGCCTCCTGATCGGACATCTCCATGGTGTGCATTCTGACATCGAGAATCGTGTTGGCTAAAAGCCGCAGGCGAATCTTTCTCATGATCAAGCGGAAGCGCGGATCGTCGCTCATGAAGCCTTCATCCAGCATCACCTGGGCAATATATTCAGCCCAACCTTCGACATAGGCACCATTTGAGTACAGTGAACGCAACAGTCGCCTCTGCTTCGGCTCGATGTTGTTCAGATGCTCGAATTGGATGTAGTGTCCTGGAAGAGCCTCATGAATAGTGAGCCATTTCAAAGTGTAATTGTTGTACTCTTGCAGTTTTGATTCGGCTTTCGCTTCCGGTAATTTCGGATCTATCGGAGTCACCCAATACTCGGCTTCCGCTTGTGGCTCCAGGGGCGGTGCACTATGAAATCCGGCGACTGAATATATGCCCCGCATGAATGGCGGCGTCGGGATAACTTTGAGATTGTCTCGCGTGCTCAGCGAGACGATTTTCTTTTCTCTGATGAACTTTTTGATGCCCTCCAGGTCATTCTCAATAGCTTGCTGCAATTGATCGCGTTTCGGATGGTTCTTAGAGATATCTTTGAGAACGGCCGAGATGATTAAATCCTCGCGCTCGCTCTGGCTCAGATTGCTATGCTCACCCTGATCAGGATAAAGTTTCTTATAAAGAGGCATGGCCAGTTCCAGCATCTCGGCACGCACGGACTTGAGATCATGCTCGGCTTCCGACAGCAATCGCTCAGGCGTCGTATTCGTTTCCATTACCAGTTTGAACTTTTCATCATAGAGCTTCTTGCCGAGCCGCCAGCTCCGCTCCTGCTTGCCGCCGGCAAGATGATGATCCAACCATTGGTTGAAATCTTTCAGTGCTGCCACCGCTGGCGGTGCGACCTTGTCATACTCCGCTTTCAGAGGCGACCCGGCCGGAATCTCCTTCAGAACCGTATTCTCAATCAAGTCGACATTGCCTTCGTTCTCTTCAACGGCAGTCTTGATGTAGATGGGATCGGCATCGTTGAGGTACTCTTTTACCTGGGCGAGGACTCGCGGCACGGCTCTGATTCGTGATAAAACATGCGATACTCGCACATCCTTTTCGGCATAATCAGTGGTCAGCGGTTGAAAAACGGCACTGCCGATCATCTCTACTACCATCGTGGGGTTGTGCTTGTAGTTTTGGATGTCTTGCAGCTCGAGGAGATTGAGCGCGATCTGATCGTCAATCAACTGCCAATCGGCGGCACTTTCAGGATCAAGCGCCTTTCGGGCCGCACCACCAGCAGTGGCAAATTGTTTGAAGTCTTCTCGCCATTTTTTGTAAAACGATTCTTGATCTTTCATGAATCCGAGGCTCATGTCATCGAGCAACCCATCCAGTTCAATCACCTTTCCGTTCCTGTCAGTGTGCTTGTGATAACCGACCTGGGAAGCCGTGCTTGGTGAGCGGGCCAGCGACTCTTTCATGAACTCGTCGGCCAGGCTCTGGAATTCCTTCACATTCTCTTGTGAGTAAGCCGAGCATGGACAGGGGACGATAAAGGTGCGATCGAAGTTAATTGAAACGATCGCCGCCACGGCCAGTAATGCACGGGTAAGGGAATTTATGGCAGGTCTTGATTTCATCGCTAACATCCGTTTCTCCGCTGGAATTTTTATCCGACAATATATAAGGTATATGGTCCGCTGTATCAATACAGAAAACCTCAGAAATGAATGGTTGCTGATATGCTATGGCGGAGCGCCATTACAGGCGCCAGTCCACAATGCTTGGAAACACGACCAGAGATGAGAAAGCCCCGACGCCACCAACCTGATTGGCAGAAGAGTCAATCGCATAGAAGCGCTCAAAGACAAATGAAGCGGCCCAATATCGATCTGCCTGCCCGGGCGCGCGACGAGATGGTTGCCAACCAGTTTTTGACCGATTTCGGCCCTGAGGTTGCTGAACAGTTGCAATCGATTTCAGCACAGGACTTGCTCAGACCGGATCGAGAGATCAAGGATCTGAGGGAGCTTTTGTGGTCTTCAATTGATAATGTCGAGTCGAGGGATCTGGATCAGCTCGAGTATGCCGAGCCGGTCGGCGAAGGGCAGTGGCGCATCATGGTGGCAATCGCCGATGTTGATGCCTACGTTCCAAAGTCCAGCGCCATAGACAAACATGCAGAGCGGAACACGACCTCCGTTTATACAGACATAGTCACATTCCCAATGCTTCCCGATCAGCTCTCTTTTGATCTGACCTCGCTTTTGCCGGAGCAGGATCGATTGGCCCTTGTAGTCGACATGCTCATGCAAAGCAGTGGAGAGATCGTCAAAAGCGACGTTTACCGAGCGCTGGTGCGGAACAAGGCTAAATTGAATTACAAAGCAATTGGAGCCTGGCTGGAGCGCGGCAATTTAGCTCCTGAATCGATAACATCAGTGCCCGGACTCGAGGCACAATTGTTGCTGCAAGACGATCTGAAGGAGCGCATTAAAGATCTGCGCCAGCAGCATGGCGCCTTGCATTTGCAAACCAACGAAGCCTCGACTGTCATTCAGGACGGACAGATAATCGATCTCGAGCTCGTGCAAGACAATCCGGCCCGGGACCTGATTGAGAATTTCATGATTGCTGCCAACGTTGCCGTTTCGCAATTCCTGGAGGCGAAGGGCCTGTCTTCAATCAGAAGGGTTGTGAAAACGCGCGAGAAGTGGGAACGAATTGTCGAGCTGGCTCGCGAGCTTGGCTATGAGCTCAGTGCCGAGCCTGATGTGAAATCTTTAGCCAAATTTCTCCTTATGCGCAAGCAGGCAGATCCCGATCACTTTCCCGATCTGTCCTTGAGCGTGGTCAAACTGCTGGGGCGCGGCGAATATACAGTCGAGACACCAGGACAGGAAGATGTCGGTCATTTTGCCCTGGCGGTGCACGACTATACACACGCTACCGCGCCTAATCGGCGCTTTACCGATCTTGTCACACAGAGGCTTTTGAAAGCAGCGATTGCCGGTAAACCTACACCATATACGGTGGCGGAGCTGCAGGCGGTGGCGACGCAGTGCACGGAGCGGGAAACGGCATCAAACAAGGTCGAGCGCACGATGCGGAAGGTGGCCGCAGCCGTATTGTTGAGTAACCGCATCGGCGAGGTGTTCGATGCCTTCGTCACCGGGGTCAAACCGGATGCAACCTACGTGCGCCTGATCCGACCTCCGGCCGAAGGGCGCGTCGTCAAAGGCGAAAAGGGACTGCGCGTCGGACAGAAGATCAAGGTGCGTTTGTTGTCGACAGATCCGGTTCAAGCCTTCATCGACTTCGCTCGTCGTTAGGAACTGGAGAACCTAGGCCGATCGCAAATGTTCCAACTCCGAGCGCAGGGCTGTAACTATGCGGCTTTCCTTCTTCGCTGATGCTTGCTCATCCGGCAGTTCATCAGGCTTTACCAGATGCCCGAACTTGACAGTCACCTTGACCGGACGGGGCAGGAACTTGCCAGGCGGCAATGCATCATGGGTTCCCTCAATAAATGCAGGCAGGATGGCAACATCGAGATGCTGCGCTAATAGACCAACTCCCGGCTTGAATGAAATGAGCTCGCCGCTCAAGCTGCGCTCGCCCTCGGGAAACCAGACCAGGACAGCGTCTTTTTTAAGGACGCTGGCCGCCAGAGCCAGACTCGACATGATGTCGGCGAACGGATCGATAGGAATACTTCTGGACAGGCGGGCAATAAATCGATTCCACCAGTTGGCCAGAAGGATGCCCTGCCAGCCTGCCCAATGCACCTGATCGAGATAATCGGCCGGGAGCACGGCGGCGATTACAAACGGATCAAGATAGCTGGCATGGTTGGGCGCCAGTATCAATGGCCCGGATTGAGGAAGGTTCTCCCAACCCTCGGCCGAAACCTTGAAGAGTCCTTTTACGAGGGCACGGTTGATGGCATAGAGAAGGTGGGCGACTTTGCGCTCATGCTCCGACAATGGCTTGAGCCATTGCTTTTGCTCGGGTTTGAGCAGCGCAGAGGGTTTCTCGAACAACTTCGGCAGTTCGACGGCTTTGCCACCAGTTTTGGTGGCGCTCGCGCCGCGCTGGAGCAGATCGCGAACGGTGGTAATGTCCCTGATGTCGTCGCCGCTCAAATCGACTCCTAAATCAGTGTTGAGCTCCAGGCTCAGGCTGACCCACTCGAGGGAATCGATGTTCAAATCGAGATGAAGATTGCTGTCCAAGCTGAGCGGCAAGTCCTTGTATCGATCGGCAAGCTTTTTCCATAGTGCCGAGGCGCGTGGATCGCGCAAGAGAGCCTGATCATCGGCAGACATATGCTCGATACTGATTGGTTTTGCGGCTCTGCTCTTGCCCGTCGATTTATCGCGCTTGACCTGATGGTATAAGTCAATGAGCTCTTGCCGGCGAATTTTCCCCAGTCGAGTTCTCGGCAGCGGTGTATTGGTAATCAGGAAGCGGGTTACTCTTTGATGCGAGGCCAGCTTTTTGTTGCTTTCATCAATCGCCTCTTTGACCAGCTTCTCGATGTCACCGGCTTGGGCGCTGCTCTGGCGGTCCGGACGATTGGGCACCACCAGCGCCACCAACACATCATCGTCCATCAATATGCCGAGCTCTTTTATGCTTGGGTTTTTCTCGAAGAGCGCCTCCATATCCTCGGCTTGTATCTTCTCGCCGGCGCCGGTTTTAAACATGGTCGATAGGCGACCTTTTAAATAAAGATAACCGTGCCCATCAATTTTTCCCAGATCTCCGGTGCGAAACCAGCCATCCTCGGTAAATGCCTCAATGCTCTTCTCCTTCAAGTTGTGATAACCGGAGAAAACACCGTCGCTTCGAACCAGGACTTCGCCAAAACCATCCTCTCCTGATTGACTTGATTCATCTGATGAGTCATCTTTACTTTCCTGAATGCGCAACTGCACTCCGGGAATAGCCCGCCCGGCGCTATCCGCCCGTCGCGCTCCGCTTTCGTTTAGCGTCAAAATCGGCGCTGTCTCGGTCAAGCCGTAGCCGACTATAACCCGCAAGCCCAGCGCTTCGAGCTTACACAATACATCAGGATCGAGCGGCGCACCGCCTGAGGCAAGCGACTGTAATTTTCTGCCGATTTTTTTTCTGGCGCCGAGCATGAGCAGCTTGCCAGCCGGAATGCCCAGAGTGCCACTGAGTTTGGTGCTGGCACGCCAGAGCAGCTTTGCCGCCAGGCGCGGTATCAGCGGTTGGGAATCGACCTTGCGCTCGATAGCCTCGAGCAGCGCCGAGTAGAGCCTGGGTACTCCGACCACCATTGTCGCTCCGGAATCTTGAATGGCGAATGCCAGAGAAGGTCCAGTCAACTCTGAGGGTAAGACAATCGGTACGCCGACGCTCATGCAGGTCAGAAAGCCGCAGGTAAATGGATAGATGTGATGCAACGGCAGGGGCAGAAGAACTACGGCAGCATCGGGGACCATATCGCCCTTTTGCAGAGTATTGATTTGATAAACAAGATTGCGATGGCTGAGTGGAACGCCCTTTGGCAATCCGGTTGTCCCGGATGTATAGAAGATCGCGGCGATGTCATCCGGATGAGCTGGTTCGAGTGTGTGCCCTCGAGTCGTGCCTGAGCCTGTTTTCGATCTATGCCTGCCTCGCCGGGCTTTGCCGGGACTGCTCAGTAAGAGAGTATCAGGTGCGTCTATATTCAGCCTGTCGAGCCGATCTTTCAAGAGTTCACTGGTGAGAATGAGAGAAGCACCACTATCTTTGATTATGTGCTTTAACGATTTATCGTCGATCTGGACATCTACAGGCACGATCACTGCTCGGCAGCGAATCACGGCAAGGCAGGCAACAAGCCAGTCCACACTATTGGCTGCCCAGATTATCACTTTCGATTCTGCAGAAACTTTGCGCCGCTGGAAGTCATCGACCATATGATCGACGAGCTTAGCAAAGCGCTTGTAACTTATCTTCGTGCTCTTCCCTGACTGGCTGTATTCCTGCACTGCAGTTGCGCTTCCCAGATCAGGAAGTCGATTGATCAAGTCTTGAAGCGTCCACAGCTGTCTTCGTTCTTTCATGATCATGTACGCCATTTCTATTCTCAATAGCGCATTCTCAGCCGCACAACGCTCTGCAAGCGAACCATGAAGAGCTGCTTTACGCTTTAGGGCACGATCCCTTTTCTTGGGTACAGTTAGATATAGAGCACTTGATCATTTGTGCCTCAAAGTAAGAACGTGCCGCTTCAGAATCTGAAATTGGCGGCCAGTAAGCCTGCATCAGGCTTTCGCACCATCATTAGCAGGGACAATCAATGAAAGAATCGAAACGCATATGGCTCGTCACGATCGCGGTTTCCTTCGTCGTTCTTTTCGGAACGGCAGGGCTGGGGCTATTCAGTCCTGATTTCGCCCAGCAGTTGCCGCGTGATGCTGCTGAGTTACGAACATTGCCTGACTATGAGCTCGATCATGCCATCAGCGAACGTCCCAGGTCGGTAAAGACACTGACTTTCTTTCGGGGATTGCGAAAAGTCGTCGCTGATGTGGATCCGCTTGGTCCGGCGCTCGTCGACTACGCCAACACCGATCGCCTGCTGGCTCGCGCCAAGGCGGCTAAGCTGCCATGTGAGATCTATGCGCCGGTGAAGTCACACGTCCAGCATGCAATTGCTTCATTGCACTGGAGCTTTTGGACGATCTTCGTTCTGCTTCTGGCCGTAACGTCATTCGCTTTGTACAAAATGGGAGCCTTCAGGAAGCTGGAATTAAACATGCCTGGTGTAGAGGTGATCAAACCGGTCTCCGAATATGGTGCCTCGACGCCCAGCGAGCGCCGCACATTCAGCGATGTTGCCGGCTGCGAAGAAGCGATTGCCAAATTGCGCAGAGTAGCTCGTTGGCTTGAAGCGCCGGAATTGTACGAGGAGTTCGGCGCCAAGATTCCTCGCGGTGTTCTGGCCGTCGGTCCGCCCGGGACAGGCAAAACTTTGCTGGCGCGCGCCCTGGCAGGGGAAGTGGATGCCAACTTCTTCAGCGTTCATGGCTCCAGCTTCGTCGAGATGTTCGTCGGTGTCGGGGCAAGACGAGTGCGCAAGCTCTTTTCGGCTGCCATTGCCGAGCGAAAACGCACTGGAAAGCCCTCCGTCATTTTTATCGATGAGATCGACGCCATTGGCAAGAAACGCGGTCAAGGCGGCAACGGTGCCGACTCCGAGCGCGACCAGACTCTCAACCAATTGCTTGTATGCATGCAAGGATTCGAGACTACAGCAGGCATTGTCGTCATGGCGGCGACTAATATGGCTGAGACGCTCGACGATGCTCTTTTGAGACCGGGCCGTTTCGATTACCGCATTGCCGTTGATTTGCCGGACACCGCCGGGCGAGAGAAAATTTTCGAGATCCATACTCGCAACATGAGGTTGGCACCAAATGTGAGACTACGAGATCTAGCCGTGCGCACCCCCCAGTTTTCCGGTGCCGACATAGAGCAAGCCTGCAATGAAGCGGCTGTTGCCGCAGCCGAGCGCCTGGAGAAGCAAATGCGCGAGCATCCGGGGCATGACTGGAGCACTTTTGAAAGGGTTATTTTGCTGGAAGATTTCGATGTCGGAATCGACTACGTTCAATTCGGAGATCCGCTTCTTTCCAGAGCTCGTGCCATGTCTGAAAAGGACAAGCGCAACACCGCATTTCATGAGGCCGGCCACTGTGCCGTCCAGCAGGCGCTTCAGCAACAGGGAGCCGATCCAATCACGAAAGTGACAATCGAGCCGCGCACCAAATCGCTCGGTTACATGCAAAGTCATGCCGACGGCGATCGCTATTCTTATAGCGAGCAACAGCTTCGCTCCCGGATCATGGCAGCCATGGGTGGGCGAATCGCCCAGGAGCACTTTCTCAACTGCAAGGACACAGGCGCCTCCAATGACTTCGAGCAAGCCAGCCGCATTGCTCGTTTGATGGTCACCGAATTCGGCATGTCACCTCTTGGTCCGATGCACATCAAGCTCGACCCGACCGGTGCATCAAACCCGATCGCAGGCAGCAAGCTGAATGATGAGATCGACACCGAATGGCGCCGTATTCTCGATGAGTGCTACAGCGAAGCCAAAAAAATAATCAGCGCCAACGAACGTCGCATCGAGCGCATAGCTGATGCGCTTCTGGCTGAGCAAACCATCTTAAAAGAGCGCTTTCAGGAGCTGTGGAACAAAGAAGAGTCGCCTGAGGGACATGGGGCTGTCGAGGATGAATCTGGACTGCCTTGCCCTGTATAGTCACGTTGCAGTCACGCGCGGCACATATTCTAGTTTGTGACCCTCACCGCCCGACTCGAAGAGATAACCGAAATGACCGACCCAAGAAAATTCGGTGTTGTTAATCCGCAGCTTGCTCAAATGGAGCAAATTCAACAATTGATGCAGCAAAAAAGGCTGATGTTGCAGGAAGCGATAGTCGAGCCGCTCGCGCGACCAGGCGAGCTCATGATTGCCATGACAGTCGATCCGCTCCTGGATCAATACTCCGGCAAAAAATCAGACATGCCGGTTGGCCAATCATTCTTTTTCCGCGTCTGACTCAGAGGTCAGAGGTTGGCTTTTTATAATTGACTTTGCAGTCCGGCCGCAGGCGCCTAAACTGCACGAGGTCGGCATCGGTAATCTTCGGGCACTGATCGAGGATGACATGGCGTAATTGCTTCGCCTTTGCCAGGGCTGCCAGACTGTGCCCGGTAACGTCGGTGAACGATAAATCAAGCGTGTGAAGGTTGGGCAACTTCGTCACGCCTGTGATGATGTCCGCGTCATTGAGCTTACAATGCTGCAAGCGCAAGATATAGACCTTCCTCAGCTTCGCCAGACCCGTGCCGGTAACATCGGTATTTTCCAGACTGATGGATATGAGTGCTGGTGCGGCATCCAATGTTTGGCAATCGCTATCATCTACATGGGTATAGGCGACATTGAGATAACTGAGACGCGGCAAGCCCTTTATGGCTCGCAGCCCTTCATGCGTGAAGGCCGCGCCTCGCAAGTTCAACTCGCTTAATCGCGGCAGGGTTGTGAGCAATTGCAAGCTGTCATCGCTCAGCTTAACGCCTTCAAAATCGAGTTTCTCAAGTGATTTGATCCGGCAGACGTAGCGAATTCCCTCTTCGCCTACATCGGTAGTGGAGAGTCTCAGTCGGGTGAGCGGCAGCCGGACAATATAGCGCAACCAGTCATCTTTGAAAATTGAGCCGCTCAGATCGAGATTGAGCAGGCTCTTCATCTGCCCGATCATCTTCAGCCCTCGCTCAGTCAATTGCAGCTGTGTGTATTGAGCTTCGCTGCGCGGTTTGCCGCTCTCGAGATCATGCTTTATCAACACGTCGCTTTCCGATGAATCAGGCTCCCATTCATTGCCCGCCGTGTATTTGAACTTCATGCTCTTCACTTCTTGCACGTGGCTCTCGGACTGATCGAGAAGGCGAATTGTGACGTACGCCATAGCAAACAAGATAAGCAGGGTTATGCCGAGCAACAACCAGAAGTCAGCTCTGCCGCGTTCGCTAGCAATTTGGCGTCGGTGCAATGTCATCACCAGGTGGCTCAAGCTATAATTTGCCCAGTAAACCGGTCTTTGCTGCCCCCTATGAAACGATCATGATTCGAGCGCTCGATCTACAATCCAAACCATTGTCGATTGCTGATCTGGCTGGTCGAGCGGGCCGTTGGGTAAGACCAAATCTGAAGCTCATCTTTCTGGTTCTCTTCGTGCCCGAGCTTATTTATCACCTCAGTTGGGAAGCCTTTAGCTGGCTCCTGGAAAAGCAAGGCATGGGCGCTTTCCTCTCCTGGCCTGGTGTGGCGCTGGTAGCTTCTTTGCTCGTTTTGATTCTGTCCTTGTATGAGATTGCTGCACGCTGCGTCGCCATCTGGTTTCTGATCATCGCTAAGGAGGTCGAGTTCTCCAAAGCTTTGAGCCGCGCTAGAAAAGCTCGCCTGCTCCTGGTTTTCTTCCCGACTATTGTGAACGAGCTGCTCGTCGCACTGCCGTTCGGATTCCTGCTCTTGATTGCCAACGAGATCGACAAGCTGGGCCACAAGGCACACGGACTTGGCCTCGATCTGGTTATTTTAAACGGATTCTTGTTTCTGCTTCTTTGGACCGTGCCTTTCAAAGCCATCTTCATGGCCAACATGGCTGCTGCCTTTACGATTTTGGCGCGTGAAGAGTCGATCGCCTCCGGTCTGAAGAAGGTGATCTATTTTTGCAGACGCGCACCGCATACGGTGCTGTACGCCATTCTTGCATTTGCTCTCATTGCCAGCATCATTGAGGTGCCCTCCATGCTCGCCATCGTGGCTGAGAACATAATCAAAGCGACGATCACATTCGACAAAGAACTGATCGAATGGGCGGCGGCGATCGTTCGCATTCTCATTTCTGCCGGCATGGTTCTCATCAGTCTCGGCTTTGAGATCGCAGCAGCGGCCTTACTCGACAATGAGCTGCGCATTCGCCTGGATGGCTGTGACATAATTGAGGGAATCAATCGCCTGGCAAACAAGCCGGCTTAGCGCAACGAGGCCACCGCCGCATTTATATACTCGCAGACGTCTTTATCCAGCGCTCCTCGGCTTGCCTTATCGGGTCCTTCGGATTGATACATGTTCTTGAGTGATTGACTGACACCTTCATCTCCTCCGGTAAACTGCTCAATCAAAGCCAGCCATTTCAGAGCCAGTTCCTGAACCTCTGCGGAATCCGGACGAGAGCCGCGCTGCATATGAGCGCGTACACCGGCGATGAGCTCGCTCCACTGCCGCTCGGCATCTTGAATTGCAGAAACTCCTAACTTCTCTGCGCGTTGTTTGAGGTAGTCCCGTTGTTCTGCACTGTAATATTTCTCTAGCATGACCGTTCCCTTTATCAATTCGATCAGATCATCTGTAGTGATATCCTGCCGTTCCCTCAGTGAGATGATTACACTCTCGAGGCGGCCGATCAGTCGTTGCCTCAAACTCATCTCCTCCTTCAGTCGTTGCAATTGCGTTTCCATCACGCAAAGCGGCGATTGATCAAAAAGCACGGCAACGATCTCATCGAGCGAACATCCGAGCTGCCGCAGGGCAACTATCTGTTGCAGGCGTTGAAGATCGTCTTGACTGTAGAGCCTTTGACCGCTTTCGCTGCGCTGCGCCGCTGAAATCAATTTGATCTCCTCGTAGTATCGCAGCGTGCGAATCGACAGCCCGGTCAATTTGGCCACCTCGCCAATTTTAAGCCTGCGCATGATTTCCTCTTTGTTGTGATGGGCGTCAGAAAGGCATCATATAACCTCACGTAACGTGAGGTGCAAGGCCTCTATGAGCGTCAAATGCGCCGACGTCTACCTTAATGCCTGGCGTGCCCCTTCTGATTGTGCTTCCTCACATGCTTTGCTTGGCTCTTGGGAGTGGACTCGGTAGCCAGCGTGGGTGTGGACTGCTCTGGAGTGTGGAGAATCTGGTTGGGCGTAAAGTAGAGCTGATCATCGGCATCATTGCTGTTAGCAGGCGTAGAGGATGTCTCAACCGGTTTGTAGTTATGATGAGGTCTGTGCCAGTTATCATAGGCGATGTAAACGGCACAGCTGAAGCCGATCAAGACCAGAGCGATGAGAACCAGATTGAACGACTGCGAATAGGCATTAATCGTATTTGCCCGGGCCGGGTCGATATCGATCGCGGGTTGCTTAGATTGGTGTTGGGGCGGCTTTTGCATCTCGAGCGCTGTCGAGCCGTTGCCTGCAGAAAGGTCCTGTATGTTGCGAGCGCCTGAAACAATGCCCGCCCACTTGCTAATATTGTTTTGACCGGACACGGATGGTGCCCACTTGCTGACCACTTGTTGTCCGGATGCCGGTCTTGCCCATTTACTCTGGGGCCTGGTGTTGAATACGTCCTCAGCCGCTCGCACCAGAGGAGATGGAGCGTGGTCCTGCTCTGTATAGTGCCCTTGTCCTTCCTCCACCTGAGGCCGCATCTCAGCGGGGGCTGCATAAGGAACGATGGGAAGGCGTGTCTTGGTGACCACGGGCGAGTGCAAGAGAACATCGGCAACTGCCGGTCCGGCCATAGCTTGAACGAGCGCATCCTGAAGCTCATGGGCTGCTTGAAATCGGCAGATGGGATTCTTCTCCAGGCAACGCATGATTACAGCTTCCAATGCCGGCGAAACGAACAATTCAGCATTGGCTTTCCGCATCGCCCGTGGTGGCTTCTTCACGTGGCACTGGATCAGCTCGAAAACCGACTTCGCATCCCAGAAAGGATCTCTGCCCGTCAACATGTGGTACATTACACATCCGAGCGAATAGATGTCTGAACGCTCATCTCCTGATTCACCCACGCATTGCTCGGGGCTCATATAGGGGGGGCTGCCCCAGAGCTCGCCTGATTGGGTCAGTTTGCGGCTTTCCTCCTCGCGCAACTTCACCAGTCCGAAATCGACGACCTTGACGAAGTCCATCTCGTCATCCATCAAGAGGATATTTCCCGGCTTCAAATCGCGGTGGATTACACCCTTCTTGTGAGCATGATCGAGGGCGCTGCAGATTTGAAGAGCAATGCGCGCAAAGCGCTCGAGGTTGAGCGGACCATCCATGAGCAACTTCTCGAGACTGCGCCCGCGCAAATAGTCCATCACCACATATGGTTGCTCATCGCTGCCGATGATGCAATCATATACGGTGACTATGTTAGGATGTGAAAGCGTGAAGAGGCTGTCGATCTCTCGCTGAAATCTTTCGCGGTAGACCGGCTTGGAATCAACATGAACGCGGATGGTTTTGATTGCCACGTAGCGGTTTACATTGAGCTGGCGTGCTTTGTAGACGACGCTCATGCCGCCGATTCCCAACACTTCCTCGATTTCGAATCTGCCGCCTACCACCGTGCCAATGAGAGGATCGCGAACAGCATCCGCTTGCGCCACAGGGTCATCAGTTCGAGCCGAAGAAGATTTTACCTCTTCGGCTTTCGCCTTCTCATTGCCCGATTCCCCGTCCACAGCCAGACCCCAGAACCTGCAAGACGTTGTGTCTATGGACTACATATGCCAAGAAGTCAGTTATATTAAACGGCCGCCGGCTCGCGGGCGCGGCGAAAATGAGAGCTGGTGAGCTCATTATAGGTCTGTTACAGGCATCTCCACAGTTTATGAACAGTGGCGCTCGATGACACATACCTTTATGCGACCGCTAATCTGAGGCATAGTGATCCAGCTCGAAGAGGAGTGTCAGCATTGCATCATCGTAAGCACGCCTCTGTTGGAAAGAAAAAACGAAGATTGCTGCCGGGAGCCGCCTCAATTCTAAGTCTGCCGCTTGTCCTGGTCGCGGCACTCTTTGCGTACCTTCTTGGCTGGGGAGCGTGCGCGAGGCTGCCTCACGATCCGATACAGACAATTGCCATAAACACTTCATCGGGCCATGAGCGTCGTTACATTGCTCTGTGCGCGGGACTGGCAGCCAATCCGCATGGCTATCCCGGACATTGTTTTGCCGTTTGGAGTCCGACTTACCCGATCGACTTTTCAGGCGCCCACGCCGAAGGCTTCGTGCCCGTGAGGTGCGAGGATCAGGTAACCTCGCTATTTTGCCGGGTTCCAGGTACGATCGTTGAGCATGCCGCCGATGGCAACATGCGCATGTTCGACGCCCTCATTGTTGCAGTCGATGAAGAGACGTACGAGAAATCACGGCGCCTGAGGCGGGATTGGCAGACCCACGATTTCAAAGCCGGCGAGTCTGATTGCGTGGCCTATGTCGATGCGGTGGCAGGCGTCATCGGTCTTCAAAGACCGGCGCGTCAATATATGTATCCTCTCGATTACATTCGCGCCCTTAAGCGTGCAAACTGCCGGCGGTGCGAAATTTTTGTCGCCGGTCACTAACTCGCCGATCTTGCTTTTGCATTAGGCAGGCGCGAAAGCAACAAGCAAAGCCAGGTTTCCTTTCATCGCAGGCAGCTTTACTGGCTGAGAAAAACTAATACTCTCTGTCGTCGCGATCGTGCTAGGCTTCACGATCGACTTCAAGCAGATGGATGAAGGCCCCGAAGAGGTGAATGAATGCAATTTGTAGTGATCGCCAGAGACGGAACGGACGAAAAGGCTCTCGAGCGCAGGCTTGCTGTAAGAGAAAAACATCTCGCCCTGGGCGATAAAATGCGCGATGAAGGCACTCTGTTATATGCCTGTGCAATTCTGGATGAAACGGAGAAGATGGTCGGCTCAATCATGATCGTTCAATTCGCCGATCGTGGCCAGCTGGATGATTGGTTGAAAATCGAACCCTATGTCACAGGCGGCGTCTGGCAAGACATAGACGTGCAGCTGTGCCGGGTCGGTCCAAGCTTTGCTGCTCTGCGCGCCTGATCTAGATTTTTTCTCCCCAGGCAATCAAGCATGACATCGGGATCTGTAACTCCTGCCGCACCATATACGGTGCAAGTCTGGCTTGCACGTCCTGGCGGATGTTGGCCAGATCTTCGGCGGTCTGCGCCCGCAGCAGCCCTCCGGTTCGCGGTGTGCCTGAGTAAAAGGCGTCAAAAAATGCATCCGCTGATGCGAGCCTCCAGGTCATCTGCACCACGCTTGTGGCAGGATTGGCAAAGCCTGATTGCTCCAAAAGCCCCTCGGCTGCTTCGCTTCGGCTGAACTGGAAGAAGGGCGGCCCGGGCGGGATTGGCACATCCGGATTGCCTGCTGCAAAAACGGCATCGAGAATGATTTTGAAGCCAAGCGCCTGCTCAGGAGGTGACCAGACCGAAAAGGCAAAGCGTCCTTGGTTGCGAAGAACGCGATGGGCCTCGCGCACGGCTCGTTCGGGACGAGGAAAGTGGAGCATGCCAAAATTTGAAACTGCCAGGTCGAACTGCTCATCGGCAAATGGCAATTGCTCTGCATCTGCCTCGATGAACGTGATTTCGCTGTAAAGCTCTCTGGCCCGTGCCACCATATGTGATGAAAAATCGATTGCCGTAACCTGCGTACCGGCTCTGGCCAGAGCATCCGCCATGTAGCCGGGTCCAGTGGCAATGTCCAGGGCCGCCTTGCCTGGCTCGACGTGCAGAGCATCAAGCAGAGGTTCGATTGCCTGCCTGGTCAACTGCTCGAAGTAATCGTGATATCCAGCGGCAACCGATTGCCAGCCTGAATGCTCGAATTGCCGAAAAGCAACCGGATCGATGGCGCCGGATCTGTTCTCATCGGCTTGCTTTGTCATACCCCTTTTACTTCTTCCTTTTCTTTTTGCCGTGCTCTTGAGTGGTCTTTTTGCCTTTGCCCGCCTTCTTGTCTTGGGCCTGAGGCTTTGATTCTGTTTTCTCCACCGGCGGCGCCACAGGTTTCTTTTCCTCTGCTTTTGTCTTTATAGGCGGCAGGGATGGATCGACCATTAGCACGTGCCGGCTATTGAAGCCGACAGCAAAGGCAATCAAATAGGCATCGATTGCTGCCAGAAACGTGATGAAGCGTATCTTGCCCCTCAAGCGCTACTCCTTGGCCGTAAACGTCTTGGTTTCCGTCGCGTCTTTGGTATCGGCGGCGGTGCGCTTGCAAGTGAATAGCACCGCAGATGGTGCGAAGTCATCGCGGATCGTCGGACCGGAAACGAGCTTGACGCTCAAGGCAAAACTGGCGTCACCCGGATGTTTGTTGTAGCCTTCCTCTAATGCCTTACATTCGAAGGTCAATGTATTCTTTCCACTTTTGATCTTACGGCTGATGTCTATTGATTTGCCGGGAGCAAAAAATATATCGACCGTATCGCCGTTTACCTTTGCCGTGATCGACGAGCCGATGTATTCTTCCCCGGAAGAGACCAGCCAGTACTTGGTCTTTCCTTTTGGTGTCGATGTGCCTGAGGGTTTGGCAGTTGCCGGGCTGGATGCAGTCTCGGTTTCAGCAGAGGCGACCGTTTCCGAGCTCTTTGAATTCTGGTTTGATGCCTGAGCGGAGGCTTCGCTGCTTGCCGGCGTCTCCGGCTTGGCTGGCCCGTTCTCCTTGGCCGGCCAGATGGCCCCGAGGGTGCCGGCGGGGACTAATTGAACCGGTGCCAGCCTTTGATTCAGTCCTGTGATGTAGCCGAAGTAGCCGGCGCCCCCGACGATAAGAACGAGGATTATCAGATCAAGAATACCGCCCAACACACTGTTCTTTTTCTTTTCAGTCATGACTTTCGCTCTGCCAAATCTTCATATCGAGACTTATCGTACCCTCGACCGCGACAATTTCAACCTTCTAAACCCTGGATATGCTTGGACCTTAATATACTCTATTTGAATATCATCCAATAAAGAGGCAGATTGAGGCGGCGGTAGTTCAAGGTAAACGTCCTCTTGCTCGTCGTTTGCTGCTCCTCGGCTATGCGCAGGTATTTCTTATACTCGCTCGACTCTCCCAGCGCCATGTAACTGTATGCGGTGGCAAATGCCTCCTCCGCCGTCGGAGAGCTTTTCGCCTTCGCTAACTCGACAACCGTGCGAAAGTCGTGCCTGGAGAGTCCTTCACTGCCAAGTTTATTTAGAAGCAGAGCGCGGAGAAAGAAGACATCGATATTTGCCCAGCCGGCCTTTTGGGCGGCGATATTGTTGAGCTCGTGGAGGGCGATTTGAAAATTGCCGGTGGCGGCATAGATTTGCGCCCGGCCGATATAGGCGCTGGCGCTGTGCGGGTTGGAGCGAATCGCTTCATCGAAATCCTTTAGAGCATCATTGTTTTCGCCGCGCCTGAAGTGCAACCATGCCCGTTCCTCATAATAGTCGGAGAGCGGGTGAAAATGGATGGCGCTCGATACCTCGGACATTCTTTGCCAGGAATTTTGCGGATACATACGCGCCTTCTTGAAGTGCGCAATTGCCATTTGCTTGGCGTTCGTTTCCTTGTCGAAGTAGTCGTTGTACAAGAACTCCACTTCGTCGGTCTTACCCTGGCTGAGTTTTTTGTCGACCAGATCGAAGAGCGCTTCTTGATTTACAGGATCGATTTGCAGGGATAAGCTCAAAAGTGCTTCTGAAGCCTCGGGGAAATAACCCTGAATAATGCTTTTCCCGCTAATGAAGTGAATGAACGTGCTGCTCTGCTTTGGAATTCCAAAAACCGCTCCCAGACTAAGAACCACAGCAATGGTGATATATTGCAAGCCGACCATGTAGGCTCTGGTATTGTTCTTCCCGCGGAACAATACGCCGCCAAGCAGAGAGACAATCACCGATCCGATGGACAGAATATGAAGAAGCGAACAGAAGGAGAGAAAGTCGGAGTAGAACTCCGGATGGTTGAATGATAAGTCGAGCGCGTTGCTCGCTTGCTCGACCGCCTCAGGAAGAAAGGAAAGGCACATCATCGCCAGTGCCGATGCCAAAAGCATATTCCACCAATCACTTCGGCTTCGCTTTCCGTCAGTCAATCGCTTGTACTGCTCCAGGGCGGCAGAGGCGAAAAGCACCGAGCCGCCCGTGCATACCATAAACATGCCAACGGCCATAATGCTGTTGCCTAATTCAAACCAGCCGAGCCCGAAGCCTATGTAGGCGATGAGAAGGAAGGTGCCCAGTATGGCGTGAACAATCTGCCCTTTTGTATACTCCAGTTTGGCCGGCCTGCGGCGCACGAATTTACTGGGCGCTTTTCCTGATTCGATCAAGACCAGGTCGTTGAGCAGATCGCTCATGTTCTGATAGCGATTCTCCTGCTCTTTCTCCAGGCACTTGAGCACAACACTTTCTAACTTGTTGACGGTCGGATCTTGATTTTGTTTTCGAGAGAACTCTTTTGCTTCTTCATTTATGTGCTTGATCACGGCTTGAATGGCATCGTTGACGGCAAAGGGCGGATTGCCTGTCAGCGCCTCATACATCAAACAGCCGAGCGAATAAATGTCGGATCGTTCATCCATTTTGAAACCAAGGCAATGCTCGGGGCTCATATAATGCGGGCTCCCGAAAACTTGCCTGGTCTCCGTGAGATTATGGGTCTCGCGATTTGAGACAGGCAGTATCTTGGCTATGCCGAAATCAACTACCCGAGCCACCTCGCCGGACTCTGTCCGGGAAACGATTATATTGGCGGGTTTGATATCACGATGAATCACACCTTGCGCATGAGCATGGGCGAGACCTTCGCAGATCTGATGGAAGAGCGCCAGCGCGCGGCCGGAATCGAGAGATGTCTCTTTCTTCAAAATAGCGGAAAGACTTTCGCCCTCGAAATAATCCATCACCAGATATGGTGCGCCGTTCTTGGTTTTGCCATAGCCGAGAACGGAGACTAAATTAGGATGGTTCAGTTGCGCTGCCGCTTCGGCTTCCTGCTCGAAACGCCTGAGCGCCGTTTGGTCATTCGACAGATCCGGCTGCAGAACTTTGACCGCCAGGGTTCGCTTCGTGGTCTTATCGAGGACTTTGTAGACCGTCCCCATGCCGCCTGTACCGATGACGGCAAGCACGTCATAGCGATCATCCAGCTCCACGTGCTGCATCTGTTCATTGGCTGGGCTGGTTGGATTTTCGGTTAGTGGAAAATCGTCCTCGTCGACTTTGAGGCTCAGTTCCGACTCGGGACTTTCCTTGAGTTTTATTTCTTCATCGAGCCTGGATTTCTGAGCTGCGCTCTTAGTCAACCGCGTTTTCTTCAATAAATCGCCGGTGGTCATAGTATAGATTCTCGCAACGGTCGTGCCTTGAACCCGTTAGGCTTATTCCACCGCCAATCTCTCGCTTCACCCACTGCTAAGCGTTGATGATGAAATCGTAACAAAGCAG
>JAJPJO010000539.1 GCA_021324135.1 Pseudomonadota bacterium | reverse complement strand
GGTGTCGGCAAAACGACCAAGCTCCGCGAAATGGGCAGAGTGTTGGCTGATGAGATGGGCAAACGCGTGATTGTCATCGACACGAGCAATGAGATCGCCGGCGACGGCGATGTTCCGCATCCGGCAATTGGTCGGGCCAGGCGCATGCAAGTTCCTCATCCGAACATGCAGCACGCGGTGATGATCGAGGCAGTCGAGAATCACACTCCGGAAGTGATCATCATTGATGAGATTGGCACGGAGGAAGAAACTCAAGCTGCCAGAACGATTGCAGAGCGGGGCGTGATGTTGATTGGTACCGCCCATGGTAACGCCCTCGATAATCTGTTGAAAAACCCGATCCTCGTCGATCTGGTTGGCGGCATCGAAACCGTCACTCTCGGCGATGATGAGGCAAGGCGCAGGGGAACGCAGAAAACGGTTCTCGAGCGCGCCGCCCAACCAACATTTGAAATCTGCGTTGAAATTCTCGATCGCCAGACGCTGGCCGTTCACAAAAACGTTGGCGAAGCCGTCGATCAGCTCCTGCGCGGTTGGAAAATTCATCCGGAGATCCGCCGGCGTGATGATACCACCGGTGAGGTCTCGGTCGTTTCCAAGCCCGAACCTGCTGTTGCCAATGTCGAAGGCCTGACGGCTTTTGCATCGGATTGGTCCGGCTCCAATGAAACGCACCTCAAGGTATATCCGTATGCGGTCAGCAAGGGCTTGCTCGAGCGGGTTGTAAAAACGCTGGCTCTGCCTGTGGAGGTCGTGAAATCGATCGACGAGGCGGATGCCATCCTGGCGCTGAAGAGCTATGCTCGATCGGGAGCGAAGATCTACTCACTGGCTGATGCCCGGCAGATTCCCGTCTATGTGGTGAAGAGCAATAACCTGCCGCAAATTCAAAAAGTGTTGCGCGAAGCACTTCATCTTGATACCGAGATTGGTGCAGTCGATATCGAAGGCGATATCGATGAAACCGAACTGGCGCTGGAGGAAGTGCGGCAGGCGATCAATAAAGTCATGGATCGACTGGAGCCGATGGAGTTGACGCCGAGGCGCGCTTACATCAGACGATTGCAGCATCAGTTGGTGGAGCGTTTCAACCTGAGCAGTCGCAGCATAGGTGATGAGCCGATGCGGCGCTTGCGCATCCTGCCGCCGGCCGGCTCGCAGAAGAACGTCGGGTACATCTAAACCGGCTCTGCACGGCTGCTTCGATGAAAAACGCTAGGGATGAGTCGACATCTTCGCGATGTTCGATATGCGCTCTTGCAACATCTGAAGCTGGAGATAATTCTCCTCCAGCGCCTTGATCAGGTCTTCGGCTGAGCCGTTCTCAATCAACTCTTTTGTGCGCTGCTCCATCAAAGCCAGGTTATTTGCAAGCGCCTGCTCCACGCCCTCAGGATGGTTGAGCAAACCATTCAAAGTCCAATCCAGATCGCCTTGAGCGGCATTATTTGCCATTAGAATCGCATCAGTGGATGTCTGCGATTCTTGAAATGCGGCAACCAGAGCCAAATGTTCAATCGAGGTCTCCATGCATGCTTCCGTCTTCGGCAAGCTCAATTGATCGCTGCCGTTCCCGGACAAACTCGATGTATCGCAGGTCTTCTTGGCTATGGGCAAGTGATCGGCAACCTGCAGCTCTTCATCGCATTGCTTTTCTGTCGGGTGAGAACGCTCAGGAGCTGGGCTCTGGCGTTTGTCCGCTTTTGCCCGGTTTGCCTTCTTTGCTTCTGGATCCTCGGGCGGTTCAGTCCGGGCATTCGTGCTTCCCGAACGATTTTTTTCTTTGCGCTTATTGGAACCACTTTGTTTCATAGTCAGGTCCACTGTCAAGCGTATAACCGCTGCCTTCTACATACCACGAAAAGCACAAGAATAGACACTTTGCGCTTCGGCGGACATTGCGATGTTAGAGATCGCCGGCAAAGCCGTCAATGAATGCCGATTCATTTTTTTCGTTTTTTCGGGGGAGGACCACCACTAATACCTGGTGAGTCCGGCGAAGTTGACTGTCTCTTAGGCGGCGGTGCGAGGAGGGCGGAGGACGTGTCGGCGCTCTGTGCCGATTGGCCCTGGTTGGTTGTTTGCTGAAGCTCGCCAGCCGGCTGAGCCCGCTCGTCGTCGGCAGCCGCTTTGCCGCTCTCCTGCTCGTCTTTGTCGTCCGCCTCCGTCCTGGCGGCAGTCTGGTCGTCGTCAGGGTTCGCCGTGGCAGTATCATCCTGCTCGTCGGCAACACGCGTATCCGCTTCCTTTCGAACCAGCTGAATTTGTACGGCGAGCGAATCAATCGGCATATCGTCTGTGAAGGGCAGCAAGACAACTTCATCATCGTAGTTTTCATCGAAATCTGCATCCGTTTCCCCCTCTGCTGAGGGTGGTGCTTCATCCGTCGACAGGGCCTCATCCGGTGCATACGTGCTTTTCAGTTGTGCAGCTTGTTCGAAAATAGATTCATCGATCAGCTCGCTGAGCGGATCGGACAGCTCAGGCGAAGGAGGCGGCGGCCAGTTGGCTGGTTTACCAGGCATCTTTGCCGGGCTGCTTTGCTCCGGCGCCTGGTTGGCGGCACTGTTTTGCGATACGCTGGCATCACTGGCGCTCTTGGCGGACTGCTGATCGGTAGCCTGAGCCGGCGCAGCATCAGGGTCTTGCGCCTTTCGGCGAGGAGTTTCGGAAACGTGCATGTGATCGGCGGGCTTGCCGAGCGAGCCAAGCCGCGGCGAAATGGCAAATGCCCTCTCGGCGAGATCTTCAAGCTCGTCGCTTGTCGTACCTGATGGCGTTTCATTAGCCTGTCCCGGAGCCGGATTGAACGGCGGCAGGACGGCACCGCTACCAAACTGATTCTGGCCGACCGGAAGGCTCCCGGCTGCCTGCGAAACATTAAAAACACCGGCATTCTGGAGATAGTCAATGGCCCGCTTATAGTCAGGCTCGCGCGTCGTTTCGCCTGAGTGCACTGACAGCTCGGGAAGCTCTTTGTCGCTTGCCAGCAGTTTCGACAGGTCGGCCGGCCTGGCCGGTGTGGTACCGCCTGTGGTATTAGCGGCGGCCGCGCTTTCCTCGAGCGCTCGGCGTTGCTCCTCGAGATCCCGCTCAATCTCAACTTGCAGCTGCTCGAATGCAGTCAGGGTTTGCTCCATCAAAGTCGGCTCTTCCTGGAGCTCTTCGTCGTAATTGACCTGGCCCGCGTAGATGCCGCTGCCTAATGATTCGGCGATGAAAACCTGCAGCTCGCGATGAATGCGGTTCAAGTCCTGCTTGACGGCCGAGAGTCGCTGCTCCGGCGAGAGGCGGTCTCCATCTGTCAACGGATTGATTGTGTTGCCAACCTCGGCTGATGCAGCGGATTTTGATGCCGCGGCGTAATCTTGAGCCAATTCGATCCCCAGGAACGCCAGCAATCTGTCCTTCAAAAAAGCGCTCACCGACTTGGCTCCCGATAATCTTGCCAGCCGCTGAGCTTCTTCGAACTGCTCGGGTTTCAAATTGAAGACTATCTGATGTTCGGGCATGGGAACCGGAGGACGAGGAACATTAGTCATTCTAGCCTTATTTTGACAGGTGGGTCTAGGATCATTTCATGCCTCCTGATGATCGTGACTGTCGCCTGACCCACATGCTGTAATGCGGGCGGATGATGGTGGTCAAAACGACAAAGAGTAGTAGAACGGCGTGCCAAAGAAAACGACAGACGAAGACGGCTCGACCTGACAAGAAAAGGGATAGCCGACTGTGCCAGTTGGCTGTGCCGGCTATCCCCTCTCATTGTCGTGGTCAAGTCCTCAGGTCAGGCGGTCGTTTCGCTCAGGCCTGCCAGTTGCGAAACATGACAGCCAGGACGCGCGTAAGAACCGAGTCTTTGCCATCGCGGTTGGAAGACTTGATGGTGAACAAGCGGCCGCGTTGCTTGTAGAAGCGCAGCATTGGCTCATTGGTACCATTGAAGTTTTCGATGCGGGCAAGAACCACATCCTCACGGTCGTCCTCGCGCTGGTAGAGAGCGCTGCCGCATTTGTCGCAGACACCGTTCTTCTTGGGCGGGTTGAAGTCCATGTGATATGTCAGGCCGCATGCTTTGTTGGAGCATGTTCTGCGCCCAGCCAGGCGGACGATGAGGTCGCCTGTTTCAACGTCGAGGAAGAACACGAAGCAGACTTCCTGCGACCAGCTGTCCAGCAGCCGTTCGAGCAAGAGAGCCTGATTCACAGTGCGTGGGAAGCCGTCGAGAACAGCACCGCGACGATTCGCGAAGCGTGCCAGTTCTCGGGCGACGACTGCAATCGTAATCTCATCAGGAACAAGTCCGCCACTCTTCAGGATGGGTTCGATTTTCTTGCCAAGCGCGCTGTGGCGGGAGATTTCGCGCCGGAAGAGATTGCCGGTTGAGATGTGAGCCAGTCCGAGCTTTGGAGCGAGCTGCGTGGCGAGAGTGCCTTTGCCTGCTCCAGGTCCGCCGAGCAAGATAACGTACACGGGCTTGTTGAAGTGCCAGTAAACGTAGCGGACAAACGCGAACTCAAGCCGACTCAACAGGCGCCCCGATAGTTTGATGGGGCTCATGATACGTACTCCATGGTTTTATAGCAGCCGTTTGGCTGGGCTTTTGAAGGCAAAACAACCAGACTTGCTGAATGGCAAGGCGGTTGGCTGGAGTAAAAACTGATGCTTTCTGCCGATCTGAGCTTTTGACGGAGGAATGGTTTTATCAAAGATGCAGGTGAATAATAGTTTTTATGATCCTGGGTGGACAAGTTCTCCTGGCTTTAGTCGCGTTCATCCTCGATCAATGTTTGATTGAACGATTTTTTCTCTATGGTGGCACCAGACGTTGGCAGCGGTGCTTGACATTGCAGAAGTCAAGCTGCGCATGCGGGATCTATTGACCCAACTCTAGGATTCGCGCAGCTTGGCGAACAGGCATGGGTTTAGACATTTGCAGAGTGGTGGCAGATTTGGTGTCATTTAAGGACAACCTTTTATGGCACTACAGGTGGTGGCGCGTTTTCTCTGAAGATATTAAATCTAATAGTAGAAAGAAGGGGCAAAGGGCTTGAGCTAAGAGGCAGTCGAGGCGCACGTTTGGCACGAACGCCTCGGTCTGACTTTGCTCAAGCCGTACGAATCAGTAGGGTGGCTCGGCTTTACGGCTGATTCGCGAGCTTTGCCAACCTGTCGGCGGCTTCGCGCAGCGTCGTCAAGTCGCGGGCGAAGCAGAAACGCAGGTACTGTCTCCTGGTGCTGCTCGGCGACGGTTCCGGCTCGCCCTGGAAGAAGCAGAAGCCGGGAACCGACGTGATGCCGGTCAGCTCGAAGAGCCGGTCGCGGCCCTGACTGTCGTCGGCCGCTCCCAGACTGGACACGTCGGCAAAGACGTAAGTAGCGCCTTCCGGCACGACGAAGCGGAAGCCTGCCTTGGCAAGCCCCTGGCAGAAGATGTCGCGACCCTGCCTGCAGATCTCCACCGCCTCCGCCAGTTCCGCCAGAACCGAAGGAGCAAACGCTGTTCTGGCTGCCACCATGAACGGCGTTGGTGCGGAGAGACCGAGCACTGATTGAATCGTCCGGTAGTGGTCGGTCCAGAACTGGGGAGCGATCACATACCCGACGCGCCAGCCGGTGACGCTGTAGGCTTTTGACAGGCCGTCGATGACCATGGTGCGCTCGCGGTTGGCGCGGCAAGCGAGTGCCGAGGGGGCGCGGTTCAGGGTAATCCCTGGCAAGGCGGTCCCCGGAGTTGCGCTTACCGAGCTGCTCGAGGCGCTTGGCGGGACGGAGGTGAGGTCGCCGTCATACACCAGCGGGGCGTAGATCTCGTCGCTGATGAGCAGGCAGCCATAGCGCTCGCACAAGCTAGCGATAAGCTCCAGCTCATCGGCTGAGAAGGTGCGCCCGGTAGGGTTGTGGGGCGAGTTGACGATGACGGCGCGGGTGCGGCGGTTGAATGCCGCCTCGAGCCGTTCCCTGTCGATGGTCCAGGAGCCGTCGAGCAGCGGAACGAAGCGAGGCACGCCGCCGGCAAAGCGAATTGCCGAGACGTAACTCTCGAAGAATGGCTCGAAGACGATGACCTCGTCGCCGCGCTCCACCGAGATCAGCAAGCAGGCTGCCAGGGCGGCGGAAGTGCCCGAGGTGACGGTGACTTCGCGGTCGGCGTCGATGATCCGTCCGGCCGTGTGCCCAGCCCAGGCAGCGATGAGACGCCTGAGCTCGGCATCGCCGTTGGGATGGGCGTACTGGTTGTGGTTGGCGTTGATCGCCTCCACAGCCGCGTCCTTGAGGTCAGCGGGCGTGGAAAACGAAGGGGCTCCGGAGGCAAGGTCGATGATTGGCAGTGTCGACCCGGCAGTTGACTGGCTGGTTGTGGACGCCGAGCCAGTTTTTGCCGCGGAGCTCTGGCGAATCTTGGACGGGCCGAGGCCGGAAAGCCTGGCTGCGACATGGGCGCCGGCGCTGCTTCTGGCGAGCGGGCGCAGAATTGCGTCGAGCACGCCGGCGAACACAGCCGCTCCCGGCAGGTTCTGCAGACGCGACAAAACGCCGTGGCTCAGTGTTCTCATGGACTGTTCCTCGCTTAGAGTTGTGAGACTCGATGAATCTGCTCGGGTTACTGAGGTTTACCGCGCCGGACGAACAGCAGACGATCCAATCAGCTGCCACCTGACAAGGCTTGAAAAGGCTTGAAACAAACACATAAATCGTGTTTAGTTGTCGAAGTGAACCTCAGATTCAGAAGTTACGAAAGCACATGTAACCTATGAAAGTGAGCTACTTGATATCAAGTGAATGCTACAGTTGCTCAATACATGCAATAAATCTATATGAACTATTCGGAAGCCATTGCCTATATCCAATCTTTTCCAGACATGGAGCGAGCCACATATGGCGCTCGCGGCCCGACCATGGGATTGCCGTCTATGCGCGCCCTGCTCGAGCGCATGGGCAACCCGCAGTTAGGGCGCCACACCATCCACATTGCCGGCTCCAAGGGAAAAGGCAGCACGAGCACCATGATCGCGCGCATACTCAATGAAGCCGGCTTATCGGTTGCCCTTTACACCAGCCCGCACCTTTTCGACTACTGTGAGCGCATCTCGTTTGGCAGCAAACCAGTCGATCGCGATCGCTTTGCCAAAGGAATCCAGGAAATCAAGCCCTTCTTGGAAGCCGAGCGAGCGGCCGGTAATAACACAATCTCCACCTTTGGCATTCTCACCGCCCTTTTCTTTCATCTGGTGAACCACGCAAAGCCGGCTGTAGACTGGCAGGTGGTCGAGGTAGGCATCGGCGGCCGCTACGATGTCACAAACGTTTTTGCCAGCAAAGAGATCGCGGTTATTACGCCGATCAGCCTGGAGCACACGGAAATTCTGGGAGCCACGCAAACAGAGATCGCTGCTAACAAAGCCGGAATCATCACACCGCAATGCACGGTCGTTCTCGCCCCGCAGAAAGATCAGGGAGCCCGCACGGCCATCGGACGGCGATGCGGCGAGGCGCATGCCAAGCTGGTTGATGTTGCCCGCGAATACAAAATCAGAGTTGAGAAACAGGACCTGAACGGGCAGAGATTCTCGCTCGGTATCGGGCAAAATAATCTTTCACTGTTCACACCGATGCTTGGTGCTCATCAAGTTACCAATGCGGCTACCTCGGCGGCGGTCGCTCTGGCTCTAAGGGAGCAAGGGGTGCCGATCTCCGACGAGCAGATTAAGTCAGGCATTGAAAAAACGGTTGTTCCTGGTCGCTTTGAAATCATCTCAGGGATTAGCAACGGACAGCGAACCGGTGAGCCGCTTATCGTCGTCGATGCCGCCCATAATCACGAATCGGCTCAAGCTCTGGCTGAAGGCTTGAAGACCTTTTTCGGCATCAGCTCCTGCATATTTGTTCTCGGCTTGAACACCGACAAGAACATCAGTGCAATATGGAAACAGTTGCTCGGTTTGAGCAAAGTTTGTATAGCGACGCGCTCGCAGAATCCGCGCTCGATGAATCCGCACGATATTGCCGAAGTGGTCAGCACGTTTGGTTCGACCACCGCCGACGTGCGGGTGGCCGACAGCATTCCGCAAGCGATTGAGCAGGCCAGGCAGATCGCCGGAGCGGACGATGTGATCTGCATCACCGGCTCGATCTATGTCGTCGGTGAGGCTCTCGAGCATGTCCTCAAAGGAAAGAAAGGCAACGTCGCTTCATCGCGCTGATCGTTTGCCACCTTATGCAATACTAAATCTGTTGCTCATATGAGCTGGCTCAGTTTGCCTGAGCCGGTAATTCCTGGCTGGTAATCACTGTTTGCGGAAAGTCTGGCTGCCGGTCTGATCCATGAGCGGATTTCGCGGTCATCGAAAAGCACAGGAGCATGCCGGCAAAAACGGCGATGCACAAGCAGTCCGGCGGAGGCAATTTGATGTTCGTGGCCGGCGATTTTTGGCTTGTCCTTGAGGTCCTGCTTCGCATATGATTTCCTTCCCCTCTTGCATCCTCTGATGGTATCGCCGGTGATGGCGCCTTCGCGATGCTTGCCTTTTAACCACCCACAAATGAGTTACGCGGGAGGATTGCCCTTTTAGGCGGAAATTAGAAAAAATAAAAAGGGCAAAGCCAGGGGCATTATCGAAACTGCGCTAGTTCCGAGGATCCGGACGGGGATATCAAGTGTGGCTCCGCGTCAGTTCTCTTTTCAGAAAGTCTGAATGGACAAGCATTTCAAGTACCGGCTCGCATGAATTTCAATATCGCAACTGGTTTGGGCCACTCGCTAGCTTAACTAAGTTTATTTGATACGAAGCCGTGAAAATTCATAGTCTAAGGGTCGTCTAATACCCGCCCCTTTCTTCAAATTCAACTCCACCAAAGGCTCAATGCCATAGCCAAGCTTGTAATTTCACCTGATTGACGGGTGAAGTGGTAACAGGCCGCTTATGGCACCGCCTTTGATACTACATAGCTTTTCTTTTCCGAGCCTCGACGGTCGAGGACTCGGTTAATCCGGCAAAGGCGCTCAAATTGCGCAGCCCGGCTGTTTTCAGCTGGAGCAAAGAAAGATCGGAGTCTTTATGTTTTTCGCACCTGAGCCTGCTCCCGAGCAGCGCAAACGGTTCTTGACGCGCACACTGCAGGCCCTGGGTCTAGGAGCTCTCAGCAGCGCGCTCGTGCTGGCCGCCCTCGTTGCCTTCCTGGCATCGCAGTGGCTGGCCTCCAACCCCCAAAAGCTCTACCACCACACCTGGCAAACGCTGCCGTACTTGATTTACGACCCGAACAAGCTCGGCGACTGGCAACAGTGGGAGCATAAGTTCGACTCGCAAATCAAGAGCGACGACGACGCAGTGCGTTTCGCCAACGAGATGATCGGCAGCTTGAATGACCCGTTCACCCACTTGCACAGCAAGGAAGAGGTGGCGGCAATCATGCAGCAGATGTCGGGGCATTTCGCCGGCGTCGGCGTTTCCTTCGGTGTGCGTGTTGATGGCGACGGCAAGCCCGTCCTTGTTGACGGCGAACCACAGCCGACCACTGATGCCGACGGCAATCCGGTCATCGAGAAGGTGATTCCAGGCGGGCCGGCGGAGAAGGTGGGATTGAAAGACGGCGATGTGGTTGTCACCGCCGATGGTGCGGCGCTCAAAGGCAAAAACCTGAAGGAGCTGGTCAAGCAGCTCAAGGGGGAAGCCGGAAGCACCGTCAGCTTGAAGGTTCGCTCAAATGGAGTCGAGCGTCAGGTTGATATCATCCGCGACACGGTCACTGTGCCTGTCGTTTCCAGCAAACAATTCGGCGACATCGGCTACATCCGCCTCGACAATTTCGAACAGGAGGATGCACCGGCTCAGATGATCGCAGCGCTCAACAAGCTGTCCGATGCAAAGTCGATCATCCTCGACTTGCGCAGCAATCCCGGCGGCCGGGTCGATATCTGCATCAATCTCGTCGGGCTCTTCCTCGATGAAGGCGATGTGGTGAAGATCCGCAATCGTGTGCCCTTCGGCGGCTACACGACCACGACTTATCACCTGAGCAAAAATGCGCTCGTCGTCAGCGAGTTGGACGAGACCTCCGGTCTCACTCGGGTGAAGAGGGGAAAACGACTCCCCCACCTGGCTGCTGGCAAGAGCATCGTCATTCTGGTAAACGGGCATTCCGCTTCCGCGGCTGAGATGTTTACCGGCGCTCTCAAGGACAATCACCGCGTGGTGGTCGTCGGTGAGCGCACATTCGGCAAAGGCATCGGTCAAATGATGGTGCCCATGCCGAACGGCACCATGCTGCGCGTCACCTCGCTGCACTACTTCACACCCAGCGGCGCATGGCTTGGCGACGGCAGTTCCGAGCATGACGGCATCAAGCCCGATCATGACGTTACCAACCCCGAGCACTTCAAGGTGCTCACGGACAAGGACAGGCAGTTCAATTTCGCTCTCGAGTTCCTGAGGAAACGACTCGACGGCAAGTAATACTGTCCAGTTCGTTCGTGCAAATGAACCCTGCAAGCGACAGGCGAAAACGGCTCGTTGAGCCCAGGACATTGCCAGGCGCTCTCAGCGCTGCGCTTTGCCTGGCGATCTCAATCAGGGTGTAGGAGCCGTTCTCGCCTTTCTCCTTGAGAAGGAGGAGGATTTTATGTTTGGCAAGATTTTCCGCCTCGCTCCCCGAGGGGAGAGGCGAGGACTGTTCTACCGGTTGCTATCCGGATCGTTCCTTCCGGCACTGTCGGCGATGCTGGCCAGCGCAGCCACGCTGCTGAGCTACGCCGTCTACTTCCTGGTCGATCCGAAAGTGACACCGGTCGAGCTCTATCACAACACCTGGAAGGTCGCCAGGGACAACCTCTACGACCAGTCCAAACTGAAGGACTGGGAGCAGTGGGAGCACAAGTACGACGACCAGATCAAAACGGAAGCTGATGCCCTGCGCTACGCGCAGGAGATGATCGCTTCGCTCAACGAGAGTTACACCGGCTTGCTGACCGTGGAGATCGTCGAGAGGGACAAGAAGAACGCTGATGGCCGCTACGTCGGCATCGGCGTTGTCGTGGACCTGGTCGATGGTCATCCGATGCTCAAGAAGGTGATCGACGGCGGACCGGCTCAGGAAGCTGGTCTCAAGGACGGTGATCAGGTTGTGGCTCTGGACGGAATCGACACGAGCACATGGAACATCGAGCAAATGGCTGAGGCGCTCAAGGGTAAGGAGGGTGAGCCACTCACTCTCACAGTGCGGCGCGCCTCTCTACCAGCCAGTTCCCAGATGATCACCGTGACGCTCAAGCGCAGCCTGGTCCAGAGCCCGATCGTTCGCAGCAACGACTCTGATTCGCCCGCCGCAGCGCCGGTCGATGCCATGCCGCAACCCGTCTCCGATACTCCCGTGTCGGGGCGGGTGGGCTACTTGCGCATCGATTCCTTTACGCAGTGGTCAACATCAAAGCAGGTGGAAGATTCATTGAAGAGGCTCTCCAACTGCGATGCTCTGGTGATCGACCTGCGCGACAATCCTGGTGGTTTCATCCACGAGGCGGTGCGCACGGCGTCGCTCTTCATCGAATCGGGTGTGCTCACCAACTTGCGCATCCGGGTTCCGAAGGGCGGTTACATGACGACACAGGTGAGCGTGACGCCGTCGCAAATCTGGCTGGATAACAGCTACGGCATTCTCTCTCACTTGAACATCCCGCTCTTCCACCGCCGGCCGTACCTGCTCAACGGGCGTCCGGTGGTCATCCTGGTTAACGGCAACACCGCCAGCGCCGCCGAGATGTTTACAGCCGCTCTGGTGGAGAACGGTGTTGCCACCGTAATTGGTACCACGACCTTCGGCAAGGGCATCGGGCAAACGTACATTCCGGTGGGCAATGGGCACAAGCTGCGCATCACTCACCTGCATTCGTTCACACCCGAGGGCCACTGGCTCGGTGATGCGGGACAGACCGTGTCGAACGGCATCAAGCCGAGCATCGAGCTTAACAAGGAGGGATTTGGAGCCTACGGAACCGGCGCCGACAACCAGTTCCAGGAGGCGGTGAGATTCCTGGAGAACAAGCTGAAGAGCCGTTAGAACCGAATCTTCGGCGCAGCCATTAACGCAGCCGCCGCAAGGCGAAGCGCGTCGCAGACGAGCAAGCGGGGCTCTGCTTAGAGCCCTGCTTGTCAGTCTGGACGCTCCGCAGTAACCGCCGCCCCGGCGTAGGGACGGCATGAGAGGTCGATATGAACAAGCTTGTCAAAAACAGTCTCCCGGCTCAGCCGCGATTGACTGCGAAGTTTTTTGCCGAGCGTCGAAAGGAGCTTTTTTCTCGCCTGCCCGACAAAAGCGTGTGCATCGTGGTCGCCAGCCCCGAGCGCACCAGGAACAATGACACCGAGCATCCCTTCAGGCAATCATCCGATGTCCTCTATCTGAGCGGTTTTCCGGAGCCCGAATCGGCTCTGGTTTTGACCAAGTTCGGAAAGCGGCAGCGGGTGATTATGTTCGTCCGCCCGCGCGAGCGCAAGGCGGAAACCTGGACGGGCAAGCGCTTCGGGGTCGAGGGCGCGCTGGCCAAGTTCGGTGCGCACGAAGCGCATTTGACCGACGAGTTCGCAACGGTGATCGAGGATCTGCTCGACAGAGCCGAGCACGTTTACTACCGGCTGGGGCTCAACGAGGAATTCGATTCCCAGTTTATCAGCTTGCTGAAGAAAAACCAGAAGACGCTGCTCAATCCGTGCCGTCTCATCCACGACATGCGCCGGATCAAGTCGCAACCCGAACTGGACGTGATGGGCTATGCTGCTTCGGTTTCGGCGAGGGCGCATGCCGAAGCGATGCGCAAGGTCCGCCCGGGCATGTATGAGTACCAGCTTCAGACCGTCGTCGAGTCGGTCTTCGGCTATGCCGGGGCAGTTGAAGTCGCTTACCCCAGTATCGTCGCTGGTGGCAATAACGCTAACATCCTGCACTATACGACCAACCGTGAAGTGCTCAAGGACGGTGATCTGGTGCTGCTCGATGCCGGCTGCGAATTCAGCGGCTATGCCTCGGACATCACGAGGACATTCCCGGTGAACGGCAAATTTACTGCCGAGCAGCGGGCGATTTACGAGCTCGTGCTCAAGGCACAGCTTGCGGCGATCAAAGCCTGCAAGCCTGGTCGCACCGCCAACCAGGTTCACCAGATCTGCTCGGATGTCTTGCGCCGCGGGCTCGTCGAATTGGGCATCCTGCCTGAGGAGATGGCCAACAAGCGTGTCGCCGAGCGTCTCGTCAATGAAGCGGAGAAGGAAAAGCGCGACGACAAGATCGCGCATCTCGAGCGCTTCTTCATGCACAAGACCGGCCACTGGCTTGGTCTGGATGTGCATGACCCGGCCGGCTGCGACGACAGTCGCGACCAGCCGCTGGTACCGGGAATGGTGCTGACGGTCGAGCCCGGCTTGTACCTTCCGAAGTACGACCGGCTTGTCCCGCCTCAGTATCGCGGTATCGGAGTCCGCATCGAAGACGACGTTTTGATCACCGAGGGCGGTTGCCTGGTTCTCTCCGCTGGAGTGCCGAAAACCGTCGACGAGATTGAGGTGTTGATGGCTGAAGGACGCAGTTCGGGCAAGGATCCGGCTGCCGTTCTTTAGCATGGGTGGTGGCGCAGGTGGTGACAAAAAACACCAACCTGCGCCACTCCTTTTTCTCTTCGACGCTATGTCGCGGTTATCTTACTGTATATAGTAACGAGATCGCCGAGTCTTTAAACCGCCAGCACCGCCCGTTGCAGCCAAAATTGACCGCAAAAACGGCGAGCCTCTCCGCCCGCTGTCCCGGTTATCTTGGACATGTTATCGAACGAGAACACAATATCAAGAGCAGAAATTGAGTTAATCACCATGGTGCAAGTACGCGTGTGCAAAGGGAAGTCAGTGATGAACTAGTGTGATTAGTCTATTCTGCTCAATGCACCTCTGAGAATTCTTGACTGGTACAGACTGCCTTATGCAAATTTATTGGTATCTCTTTGCGTTTCTCATCAGGAGCATACCGCGCACTCAAAGCCGAGCAGACTAATCTTTCAAGCCCCTGGCAAGCAATGACTTATGCACCACGCGTGGTGAGAGGATAGCTCGAGTTTCTCATGCAATCGCCGGCAACGTTGTTTGCTGGCGCTCAACATAGTGCCCAGATGAAAAGTTGGTTGTCGATTTGATGTTTTCCTCAACAGTTCCCTTTTGGAGGAAAGTGCCGTGACCATCGAATTCGAAGATCTGAACCAGGTGTTGGCAGTTGGTGACCAGTCGCTCGGCAGCGGGCAGCCAGGTTCGCAGGACCAGGAACCGAACGGCTGCGAAAGGCTTGCCGAGCACACACCCAAGGGCGCGATGGAGACGCACGAGTTCGGGCACGTGATTGCCGGTTTGGAGGTGACCGCCCAGAGCCTTGCTGAATACATGCTCGAAGGCGGGGTGGAGACGCACGAGTTCGCGCACGTGATCGCGAGTCTCAAGCCTGATCCCAAGTCGGTGTCCAACGTCTCCCTCAACGGCGAAGACGCGGCGATCTGATGAGGGAGCCGGTCATCTCGAGCGTTAAGGAGCTGTCGACCTTTTGCCAGGCTGCGGGCAACCGCAGCCTGTTGGCGCGAAGACATGGATATCCACCCCGTGTCTTCGCTCGTGGCTCGGTTCTAATCGTTCATATAGTAGAAAAATTTATGTAAAGTTGTAGTACGAAAAAAGATAGTAAGTACGAGCCTTGGAAAGGAAGGCGGAAATACGGCGTTTAGCCGCCTCCGCTCCTTTCCCTGCTCACAGGACTGGCTGCCCGCCGTGCGTTAGTCGATTCAGGCAACACCGACCAAGATCAAGTCCGCCTGAGCCGCCAGACCCAGGAGGCGCGAATCGCGGTTGTGCTGCCTGCGTCCGACCAGCGACGGCTTCTCACCAGAGATCTTCCACACTTCGGTTGCCTTGGTTCCCATGGCGCAGACCAGGTCATCGCCGATGAAGCGGACCTGCTTGATGTAGCTGCCGACGTTGGTGCGCAAGCCGGACACGGAGGCGCCAGGCATGCCGGTCACATAGTGGTAGGTGCCACCGGTGACGGTGCGACCGCGGCTGAGCCCGAACGGGTGCTGCGACATGTTCACCGCTTCGTCCTTCAGCCTGTGCTCCAGGTTGAGGAACCAGAGCGTGTCGCCCTCGCCGCCGAAGACGATGCCGTGCCCTGAGTCGTGCTGGCAGTCGATGCTGTAGCACGGCCAGAGCTGGTCATCGTCATGCAGCGCGTTCACCGAGTCCTTGCCGGGCTCGATGTGGAAGAGCATGCCGTTGCTGGAGGCGAGCAGCACCTCGAGATTGTTGCGCATGAAGGACATGTCGGCGATGCTGGGCGCCTCGCGCAAATTGTGGCAGAAGTAGCGGTGCGGGCCCATGTCCATGTGCCACAGCTCGAGCTGGCCATCGCCGTTGCCGCAGCCCAGGTAGCGGCCGTCGTAGCTTGTGCGCAGGACGCTGAGGTTGGAGGCGTCGATGCTGAGGCGCAGCGGCGTTTCCTTCCCTTTGCGGCTGAGGCGGGCGATGGCGTTGTCGGCGATGTTGGCGAACAGCACTTCGATGTCCCAGATGCCCTTATCGACGAAGATCTCGCGCATGCCCACGCACGAGAAACCATAGTCGGTTGTGGCATTGACCTCGAGCGCCTGGTGGACGTCGCCGGTCGAGCCGCGCATCGAGCCGATCACTTTGCGGCCGCCGTTCAGGAGGCAGGAGAGCCATTCGCCGTGATTGGCGAAGGCGACCTGGTCCGTCGCATCGGCGGGAAACCTGCAGTAGGTAATGTCCATGTTGAGACCCTCTTTCACTTGGTATTGGTGTGAAAAAAAGCGCTTGGGTTCTTTGTTTTTCGAACAACAAGCAGCGAACGTTTTGTCTTTTGCCAAACAGCCCAAGTTTCAGTTACGTCCATCTTTCGAGCCTCACCCTGTGTGGCGTCGCGATGATTTGTGCTGAAACCTGGGCTACAAGCAAATCTGGCCGGCAATCGCAGAGCCGCTCGTCAGATGGCAATTTGCAGGGCGTGATTGCGAACGAGCTCAGCCACCTTGTGGTAAGTCTCGGCAAACGCCTCGTCGCACTTCGACTGAGCCAACTGCTCGAGCACGTCAGCGATAGCGCGATAAGCAGCGGGAGTCGGCTGGAAACCATCCGCCTCCTCGAAGTCCGCCACCGCGCGCATAACCGACACAGAAGCCAGGTTGCTCACGAGATCCCCTCCCTTTGGAAGGGTGTCACGCAAGGTAAGCCAATAAGCGTTCATACATTCACCCTCCTTTCTGGGATGAGTATGGTTTGAAAAGTTGGATTGGCTTGCTGGGGTAAGTTTTCTAAGCCATTTTGAATAGATGCACGAATGAGAGATTGAACATCACCCTAATACTGGAGAGCCTGGTTGGCAAACGAATTGCAATATCAAAAGCTTTTCAGGTCGATCCCGGAAAAGGCTTATGCTGACTGGGTTTGAACTGGCTCAGCTTCTCGCCTTGGCTGCCCCAAAAATGGCGCTTGCAATCTTGCTCTGCAAAAACAGACAAATTAATCCGCCTTAACACTTTGCAGTGATAGCGCAACATCTTGAGTTGTAATCACCATTTTGCTTATCCACCGGCTCTGGCACCCAACACGGCTCACCTGTCGAGCTAAAACTAAACCGATGACGGTTTAGTTTTTCGTTGCCGAATGGTTCGATTTTTGACGAGGCCAAAAAACGCCATTTCTGGCCCCGTACACGAGGCCGCGACCGCAAAAATCGCACTACTGTATTAGTGTCAACGGCCTCGGCAACGAGACCAAAAAGGGCAGATTTTGGCCTCGTCAAAAAATTCCCTTAGCAGCAATGTTGTTCGTAAGGAATCAAAAGTCGTGTCCTTTGATTGATTGCTGCGCTAGCGGCGCTATCAAAGACTTATAAAGAGAATAAACGGCTCATTTCATGAAGGAGCAGATAGATAGAGCTTTTCAGCTTCTATTACGAATTCTTGTTTTCAATTTTGGATATTGTCAGTTATCACCTCTGAGACTACCTTCAAGTCATCACGTTTTCTCCTCGCTCGCGAATTACCCCAAACCCAGTCAAACTCATCCAACTCCACCTTTGCATCGACCGGCAACGCCTGTCGACTTGCATCACCTTGGAATGGCTGGGAGCGACTGATTGGCGACCTGCGAAGAGATGTTCAAGTGTAACCTGCGAGTCTTGCTGGAACGTGAAGCAAACTCGCTTTGCCTCTGAAAGGAGGGCGTCATGAAAGTCCTGATAATCAATGACTTTCGACCCTTCGGCTTTGGGTTGAAAGAAGTGCTCAAGAAGCAGAAACACGAAGTGACCTGGGTGATCGATCTGGCTGAAACGGAAGGCATGATTGCCATCACCCCTGGTGGCGAGAGAATGAGCATTGCCGGCGAGAAGTTCGACCTTGCTATCGTTGACGGCAACATTGCCATGGTCAACGGCAAGAACATCGGCACTCTCGAAGGTCCTGCCATCGTCGCCGCTCTGTTGAAAAACGGAACCACCGTCTGTGTAGGCACGAGCATCATCGAGGCTTTGAAGGAGGACATGCTGAAAGCAGGAGCAGTCTGTGCTCTGGGGCACGCCGCTCTGCTGACCGCACTCGTTTCCTCGCTGCTCAGCGTCGAAGACATCGTCAACAAGCCACTCGAGTCTGCTCAACGACTGGCTTCAATCGAGGCTAACCTTCTCAATGAAGAGTTGGAACCAGCCAGGAAGAAGGCTGACGGCGTGATCATGGATCACATCGCGGCATGATAACCGGCATTCAACTTTCTTTGGGGAGGAAGCATGATTGAAGATCAGCTGCAACAGGGTTGCTAGTCCTGCCGCCACGCATCTCACGTACACCGTTACGCTGATGCATTGCGGCCGGACCAACCCTGTTCTGTTTACCAATTGTATACTAAACGGCGTAATAGGATTGGGCTTGGAGTCAATAGTTGAGGCTGCCCGATTTTAAAACGGCGTGAGGTGCCGACCTTGATAGCCAGCACCTCAGCCTCGAGTGACCTGAGAGCTTCAGAGATCTCAAGTCATAACGCGGGTGTCCCGGAAGCGATGGTGTTTGGTTGCCTTCAGGTTCCAATTCTCTTGATGGCGAGCATCGTTGTAGAACTGGTTTTGCACTGAAACCAAGCCATGTACACCGGAGTGCATCAATTTTTTCCGCCACCAACGGTAGTCCAGCTCGTGGATGTTGCGCTCGCTGACCCCCATCTCATCGAGTGTGGCGACGATCATGAGATAGACCGACGAGGTGAGCAGCCCCTGGCGAATGTAGAAGCGAGTGCCTTTGTTGTGGATGTCTTTCAGCGAGTACTTCAAGTCAAAGGCAGTCACGGAGCGATCTACATGTGCCAGGTAGTGCTTGTTGGCTGCATCATCAACAGCCACGAGACCGACGCATGTAGCCAGTCCGCCGGTTCCTAATGCCACATGCATCGGAGCGATTGCAAAAGCACCCTGATCAACCCAAACGCCATTGAAAGCTCTGCAGGCGCGCGAGCGTATCACAACGCTTTTGTCCGATTCACGAAAGATCTCAACGATTAAAGCCACCGTGCAGATGAGCGTTAAACAGATGAGAATTGTCCGGCATAGAATCCCAAAGTCGTGCCACAAGCTGACTGTTGCAAGCACGGCAGTCAGCTCGGCAAAAAACGTTAACAGCAAGCGATCGGTTCTTGAGTTGCTGCAGCAAAGCAAGAGGATGCCGTCTAAAATCAGCAAACAAAGGAGCATACCCCCTCCTTGTCGGGTCCTGGTATTGTGACCCGGTTGGTGCTGTTTTTGTTTTTCCGGACAGGCTGCACAATGGCGAACAGCTGAGGTGCGTGTGCCATCAGGCAGCAAGGCTGCTGTGATATTGCGAGCAGAGGTTCTGCCGGAGTTAACTTCTAAGCGTCTGAAACCAAATGAGCAATGAGTGAGTGAGATAACTCGACCCTAGTTGTGCGCCATTGCAATGATCAAACAATTTCCCCGTCGTCAGTGGGGCGATTCCCAAGCTCCAATCAACCAATTGCGCGAGGTGTTAAAGATCTCGTTATGTTGAGAGAACGATGAATCACGTTCATGGTTCAAGGGATCAGGCTAAAAGCCCATCATTTCCAGGCTTATGCATGCTCTCTTGTGACTCGCGCGAACACGATCGCTCTTTGTCCTGTCAGAGCTAGATGTTCAGCGTTTAACTTGGAAGCTGCTCAAGCCAATCGTTAAGGTCCGATCAATGCCATCTGATCTCTACCTCGCATAAACTGCCCCCACTCACATAACCGTTTCGTCCAATGCAAAAACAAAACACCTGGCTTCATCGCTCGGGTGTTGCAGAACCAGCTCCAGAAGCTCTGGCGGCTCGGTTCTTGCTTATGCATTGGAGGTCGGCTGCGCGAGTCGAGGCGTGTTGCGAGAAAGCTCTCGGGCATAGGCTGGGCGTTTTCAGCGCCAAGCCAGCAGCCCTTTCGTGCGAAAGGACTGTTTTCTTGAACCTGGTTCGCTGCCGTGCACGGCGGCGCACCCAACCAGAGGAGAACTTGTCATGACAAGCACAAACCACAACCCCAGCGCAGTCACGGGCGACGGCAAGATCGCCGTCACCGGAGCTGCCGAAAACACCGATGGAAACGGTCTGGCCCAGTCCGGCGACCCGACCACCACGATCGGTGCTGCCACCATCCCCGGTGCAACCGCCAACCTTCCCGCCAGCTCGGCTCCCGCCAAAGGACCCGCCCTCGTCGTCGGTCAGATCCTGTCCGGCAAGATCAACAAGGTCCTGGAATACGGCGCCCTCGTTGACTTGGACAATGGTCCGACGACGCTCATGAACACGGAAGCGATGAGCGGCGGCACGTTCGACAACCGCAAGGCGCGGCGCGACACCCTCAAGCGCGGCGACGAAGTGGCCGTCGAAGTGCTGCGCATCCGTCCGCCCAAGCCCGGCACCAAGCAGTGGCGCATCAACGTTTCCGAGCGCGTGCTGCAAGAACGTGCCATCCGCGAGCAGTTGCACGGCGGCACCGACACCGAGCCCGGCTCGATCGTCGTGGGCAAGGTCAAGGAGCTCAAGGACTATGGCGTCCTCATCGAGGCGACGGAAGGTCCGGCGATCGGCTACTCGTGCCTGCTCCACGCCGTCGAGGTCAGCCTCGGGGATCGCGATGAGCGCGACAACTTCCTCGAAGCGCTCGAAGTCGGGCAGATGATCGAAGCGGAAGTCCTCGCCATCGAGGAGCCGGAGAAGCCCGGGCACGACCTGCGCATCAAGCTGACGCTTGTTGCCGGTGAGCGCCGCGAGCTGAAGCAGACGCTGTCCGACACCAACCGCGTTTTCCGCGGCGTGGCGGGCAAGTCCGATCGCGACGGTCTGCGCGTCGAGTTCGGAAGCCGCGACTGCCCCATGGTCGGCATCCTGCCCAACGGCGAAGTGCCCGCTGCCACCAAATTCGGTGACACGGTGCGCGTCAGAATCGCGCGCAACGTCAACGGGCGCATCACTCTCACCCGAAAGGGGATCAAGTAGGCGCCGGCACACGAACCAGAAGGCGACATACTGGTTCGCGCATCTTTCTTGTCGCT
>JAJPJO010000138.1 GCA_021324135.1 Pseudomonadota bacterium | reverse complement strand
GGTTGAACTACGTTTCACCAGTGGAGTTCGAAATGGCGATGCAAACAACAATGAGCGGATAGCCGGCAGACAAGTGTCCGAAATTTAGGGGCCATGTCATTGCCGATACCAGACGCCCAAAAATCGCAGTATATGAGTGTCCATGGCCTCGTCTACGATGCCAAAAACAGCCAATTTTGGCCTCGTCAAAAAAACGGACAGTTCTCGTTACTGCGATGGCATAGAGCTGACGAAGAAAGCGATGAGAAAAGTGAAAGCGGGCGAAAAAGCGAGCACAGCCGCAGGAGCAGATGAGCAGAGGGGCAGAGGAGCAGAGGAGCAGAGGAGCAGCGGGTTCTGGTGGAAACGCCACGAGAACAACGGTCCATAATATCCTAGCCCCAATCAGTTCGATTTTCTTGCCGAAAGCTCTGGGGAACGGAAGTGCTCCGCAAGCTACGCTAGCTGCGCGCAAGGCAATATCAGTAGGAATTCTACGACAGAGCAGCTATTGGCGCGATCTTGACGCAATTTGACTGTCGAACCGCAAACGCTTACCCAACAATGCTTTTGGCGTTTGTCCAGATTCCTTTTCATTGTTACGTCTTATTCCAGCTCGTCATACAGCCATTTACGTGGAACTTCTCAAACCCTAGGGTGAGGTTGAAATCCCTGTAGATGTAGTTCTTCTGAGCCAAAGCTAAGACAACGACAAGCAATTAGCAAATGCTTTTTTCTTTCTCTCACGAGAAACGAACGTTGTTGGCTTCGGCCCAGAAGCGCGGCGGCTGCCTGGCGGCAGTCGTTTGGATGTTTAACCAACCAAAGAAGGAGAGCTCCAGAATGGCAACAAAGCCTTTGAGACTCGGACGAGGTGCGCGCCTCTCCAAGACACTGACGGCGGACGATATCCATGCGTTCGCAAATGCAGTTCGGGCAGAGGTTCGGTATTTCGAGAGCTGCGCGGTCGCTTCTCGCATCATCGACGATGCGTCCATCGCCGCTTTCGGCGCCGCTTGCGGCGACCTGAACAAAGTGCACTTCGACGATCAATTCGCCTCGCAAACGCGATTCAAGGGGCGAATTGCGCATGGCATGCTCACCGCCGGCCTGATACCACAGGTGGTGGGTAAGGGCGATGTACGTGCGCAGCACATCAAGTTCGTTCGTCCGGTTCGTCCGGGTGACAAGATCACGGCTCGGGCCAAGGTGACCAACGTCAGTCCGACGGGCATCACCAGACTCGATACTGTGTGCGTGAACGAGCAGGACAAGCCGGTCATCACCGGTTATGTCGATGTGGTCTATGACGCGCATCACGAGCTCGCTCTGGAACAAGCCGCTGCTTCCCCCTGCTTCGACCACCTCAACGGGTTGCTGGCAGCGGGGCTTGTCTCGGCGGTTCTGGGCACCAAGCTTCCTGGCGACGGCACCATCTACCTGGAGCAGCATCTTGTCTTGCAGCGCTCACCCGCTGTCGGCGAGATGGTGACCGGTGGTGTTCGCGTCGAGAAGATGCCCGGCGAGGACAAGCTCGTCAATCTGGCGACGTTCTGCCTCGATGAAGCGAACGAGCCAATCAGCACGGGCTACGCCGTCGTGATGTTCGATCCCCCTGTCCTCTCCACCGCGGCTTAAACCGCCGGACCGGGCAGAGCTACAGAAAAGGAACAGCCGAGAGGTTCGCCTACCAGCGGCTTCTCGGCTGTTCGCCTACCACTCTAAGTTCGCCAACCGGCGCCATCTCGGCTGTTCACCTCTCAGCGGCTTCTCATTCTTTCAGATGAATCTAGACCCACTTAAACTTATAGTATTACATGTTGACATAGATATATCAGCTACGCGGATTCGCTGCTTCGAAACGGACTAGGAAATTTTTTTTGCGTTTGGACCCAGTTTGCCAAAATTGCCCTTCTTAATGTGGAAGCTGCTTACCACTCATTTTTGTTTACGAGGTGCTGCTATGCACACGCCGAAGAAGCTATTCGCTTTGCGCTTTATTGTTGCCGTGCTTTTTTTCTTTTCAGCTCCCGCCCAAGCCCAGAGTATAAGTAATCCTCCTTATATTGCCTCTGGTGCACTCTATCCGAGCTTACCTACCGGGCAAGGGAATCAAGGATTTGGTCCGCAGGCTGCAGGAAACGGCAGAACCCTTTATGGGTCACCCGGCACGAACAGCCAGCAATACTCGAATAATCCGCGCTCGCTGGACTATGGGCAGAGAATTCTCCAGCCAGGTCAATATTCACAAAACGGCATGATACCTACATCGACGAATCAGATGGCGCTCAACAGCGTCAACATGTCTGCAATACCATCAGGAACCTTTAGCTATGGCTTCCCGACCAGTCTGCCGCCCACCTCGACCAGTTCCGTCGATATAAACGTCGTAGACATGTCAGCCCCTGCGGGCGGCTCCACCGGTGGAGACGGTGGCGGAGGATCAGGCGGAGGGTCAAGTGGCGGATCCTGCGGCGGTTCCTGTGGTGGCTCATGTGGTGGCGTTGCGGTCGGTGGCTCGTGCGGCGGCTCGTGCGGCGGCGTCGGCGGCTCGTGCGGCGGCGTCGGCGGCTCGTGCGGCGGCGTCGGCGGCTCATGCGGCGGCGTCGGCGGCTCGTGCGGCGGCGTCGGCGGCTCGTGCGGCGGTTCATGTGGTGGCTCATGCGGTGGCGCCGCCATGTTTGGCGGCTCGTGCGGCGGCTCTTGCGGTGGTGCAATCGGATATGGCGGTACCTACGTACCATAGCCAAATCGAGCGGATTTCACTTAGGCCTGAGAGCGTAGCCGAGGACGAAAATAATGCAAAGATTGAAATATACTGCCACCAGTCTGTTGTTCTCCCTCTTGCTTTGTGCACCCATGCACAAGGCTGATGCCCAGCCAAAAATGGAGAAGTTTGATCCATCTCTGGTCCAATCCAGAACTCAGGTAAAGCCCCTTGTCGATCAGGGCAGGCAAGAGAGCAATTCCGAGTTTGAGCCAGTTGACAGTGCCAAAGATTTGATAAGAAAGGGCAATCTGCCTGAAGCGGTCGAGATATTATCCAAAGTCTTAGCCTTGAGCAATAATAATGCCGAAGCGTATAAAGCTAGAGGTTATGCCTATTTCCGAATGTGGGAAGCGCAAAAAGCGGTCGACGATTTCAACAAAGCCATAGAATTGGATCCGAATGATGCTCTTTGCTATGCCCGGCGTGGAGCCGCTTTAGGAGATTTGCTCTACTACAAGAAGCTTCTGGCCGATTGTAACAAGGCGATAGCTATGGATCCGAAATGCGCCGAGGCATATTGCATCCGAGCGCATGGCTACAACGAGATCGGCAAGCACGATCTGGCCCATAAGGACTGCGCGATGGCCATGAAACTAGATCCAAATAGCGCGCTTGTTTGGAACCAGATGGGCTGTGCCTATGGCCATACCGGTATCTATGACAAAGCCATCGAGGTTTGCACCAAATCGATCGAACTGGATCCCAACTACTGGTCTTCCAGAAATCATAGAGGCTATGCCTACTGCCGTATCGGTGAATACAAAAAGGCGATTGCCGATCTCGACAAATGCATAGAGCTGGCGCCGAAGTTCGCGCCGGCATACAAGAATCGCGGCTATGCATACGGGCAGATGGGTAACTATCGCAAAATGGCTGAGGACAGCGATAAAGCGATTCAGGTCGATCCAACCATTCCTCTTTATTGGGGGAACCGCGGTTTCGCTTATGGTCAACTGGGTGAATACCAGAAATGCATTGATGACTGCACTGTTGCCATCAGCCGGCAGCCTAAGTTTCCCGAGTATTACAACAACCGAGCTTGGGCTTACATCCAACTTCATAATTTCGAAAAAGCTGTTGAGGACTGCTCGAAAGCCATTGAGTTGAAACCAAAGTTCGCTGGTGCGTTCAACAATAGAGCCTGGGCTTATGCAGAATGGGGGCAGTTCGATAAAGCGATCGCAGATGCTACCGCCTGTCTCGACCTGCAACCGAAGATGGCTCAGGCTCTTCGCACGCGAGGCTATTGCTATGCGCGCACCGGAAAATATAAAGAAGCAATTGCCGACAGCACCGCTGCTCTGAAGCTGGATCCCAAATGCTGGCTGGCATACGGTGACCGCTCATTCGCTTACGAGAAGCTGGGGCAATACCAGCTGGAGCTTGAAGACAGCAGCAGCGCTATCTCGCTCAATCCGCATTATCCTGTCGCTTACAACAATCGCGCCTTTGCACAGATTCAACTGGGCAACATAGAGAAGGCGGTCGAAGATACGAGCAAAGCGATTGAACTGGCGCCCAACTTTGCTCTGGCTTATCTGAACAGAGCTTCGGCGTTTGAGCGCCAAAAAAAGTTTGATCGACAGATTGAAGACTGCAGCAAGGTAATCGAAATCGATCCGAAATGTGCTGCCGCCTACATCAGCAGAGCCACAGCTGAAGGAAACCTCGGGCGTTTTGAAAAAGAAATCGATGATTGCAACAAAGCGATCGAGCTGGCTCCAAATTCGGCACTGGCTTATGCCAACAGAGGTTACGCTCTCGAGCAGCGCGGCGAATTCGAGAAGGCAATCGCCGACTGTGATAAAGCCTTGCAGATTAATCCACATCTGGCCATAGCCTATGGCAACAAAGCATGCGCGCTGGGCGAAATCGGCACGCCGTCCCAGCAAATCGCCGAGTGCGAGAAAGCCCTGAAGCTCGATCCAAATTTGATCAGCGCCTACGCTAATCGCTGTCTTGCAAGAGCGAAACTGGCACAGTACCAGGAAGCGCTCGAGGACTGCAACAGAGTCATATCCCTCGACTCTTCCTGCGCCTCTGCTTATTTTCTAAGAGCTCAGCTCCACCAGAAATTGGGCGACCTCGAATCAGCCGAGAAAGATAAAGCGGCGGCGGTCAAACTTGGTTTCAATCCCTCAGAGGCGAGCCCGACCAAGGCATGCCGGGTTCAGGTCGGCTCCAGCATCGTTTCATCCGGAAGCGTCGCCGGCCATTAGCGGCAGCGCATCAGCGATTTTCATAAGGAGTACTGTCATGGTGATGTTTCGATTATTCGCAAAATCTACTAGCACTGGCGAAGATTTTCTGCAGGCAAACGGCAAAATGCCCTCGCTGCCAACGGTATTATATGCGGTATCAATCATTTTATTATTCTGTCTTTTCAGTTCCGACCGGGCTTCTGCCGAAACCATCACTGATACAGGCAACAAGCAGGGCGCCAGTTTTCTCGTCTATATCCCCGATGGCTGCAAGAAAAATCAGAAATACCCCTGGATCCTTGGCTTTTCGCCTAATGGCAGGGGGACGCGCGTTTTGAATTTCGTAAAAGAGGCATGCGATCGCTACCACTGGATTCTAGTGGCGCCCAACAATGATGGGCGACCGAAGCCATTTCTCAGCCTTGACGCCACCATGCTCGATACTATAAACACGGCGGTCGAGAAGTATCCGGTCGATCCGAACAACATGGTTTGCCTGGGATACGCCGGAGGAGCCGTCGAGGCGCATCACATCAGCGTATTGTGCCCGGATAAAGTGAAGGGGGTAATCGCCAATTGCGGCATAATACACGGAGCCGCCCTGCAGAGCACGAACTACCCGAAAGGAAAACTGGCTGTGCTCATTGCCAGCCCCACCGATTATCGTTTTATGCAGATGCGCGACAACGCTCAATTTCTTGATGGCCGCCAGTGGAAAATCAACTGGCTAGAATTTCGTGGGGGGCATCACTGGGCTCCTCGCCGGCTGTTCAGCGAAGCAGTCGGCTGGATGGACCGGCAATTGCCGTACGCGCGAACGAGCTATGCATTTTGAAAGCTGGTGAGAACGGGCTCGGCGGACGCACAGGGTGATGCAGAGGCGGTTGGCGGGTCCCTTCCTGCTGCAAGCCGTAGTATGTCTTCTTGTAGTACAACAACTGCGGAGGAGCCGGGTGCAGAAGGGCTTCTTGCAGCTATTCCTGCGCAAGAAAACTTATGCACCCAGCAGGTTGTCCAGATGGCGCCACATGGGAGCCACTCGCTTGTCGCGAGGATCGTAGAGGTGCTCCTTGAAGGCAGCATACTCGTTGATGTACATGCGGTGTTTTTCCTGGTCATCGTGGAGTGAGAACTCGACGTTGGCGATGCGGTCGCACAGCTTGACCACGATTGCCAGACGATCGCGCCTGATTTTTGGATAGGTCTTGAGCTTGCGCTCGGACCGGTTTGCGCCAGGCTCGTCAGTCAGTGCCTGAGCAATCTGGATAACCCGTTTAGGAAAGCGTGCCTTGATCAAGTCGTCGACAGTCTTCTTGGTGTCTTCCAGCACGTCATGCACCCAGCATGCCATGAGAATGATCCGCGAATGAAAGCCGAAGCGACGAGCAACGCTCTCCACCGACGCCAGATGTGATGCGCCGTATGGTTTGGGATCGATGTCCCCGTAGGTTTGCTCTCCATGCGCCTGAGAACACCAGCGCCTGGCGTCCTCGAGCGAAATAGTACGAGTAACCAGGGACAGGATCCAGTCGATTACACGCGTAATCATGATGGACCTCCTGGTTTGAGTTAAACGATTTGCATCCACATGCCATCACAGACCTGTATGGCGTTTTCGCCCTCGCAATCACACTATCTCTGGTGTTTGACCTTCGCAGCCAACATCCGCTTCCGAGCCTGTGCCTATACACAGCACTTGAGCCGGAGGAGACGAATGTTTGTGTTGGTTGCTGTGTGAGTTTTTTCAGAGTGAACGAAACGATGAATGCATGAGCTAAACCTAGAGTTCATTTGGAGGAACAGGCAAGTGTAAAGAAATTCAACTGAAACCCCGAATCGCCGCAGGCTGGCATTCCCCGGTCGCGCTGATTGCGTCATATGCTTCAATCCGCAGCAGTTAGGATTTTGCGAAGCTGCGATAGCATTCATACCTGCCTGCCAAACAAAGTCCAAAGACCTACATGTCCTCCAGTCTTTGCCTGTATTGCTGGGCAAGCAACTCAATCTCCGACTCAGCCGGCAATCTGTACCAGCGTCCGGCGAAGTAGATCGGGTCTTGCGGCGTTCCGTCGTCGCCCGCTGTTGGACTGAGCTGGTTGGCTTCGAAAAGTGCTTCTGCCGGTACCGCCTTGCCATATTTTAGTTGAGCTAGATGGAACAATGTATCGCCGTAGACCAGCCGCACTCGAGTGGATTCATCCGGCATTCCCAGGATGGCGCGATTTTCGTATCGCAAAGCCCGAAGTTTGATTTCATATTTTTGGCGCAGCGTTTCGAGTTCGTTCTCCGCCGGCAAAACAAGCCGATCTCCAGCGTTCGGGACCGGATCTCGAAACTCAATCGATCCATTGATGCTAACCACATCCGGTATCATGCCGCTCGCTTCATAAACTGCTGCTACCTGAGCTGTGCCGTACCGTTTCTCACTGATCGACCAGATTGTATCGCCGGGCTCCAGCACCACCTCAGAGCGATCGATTTTGGCTGGAGTATCGCGCAATGCCGAATCAATGACCCTCCCTGCAATCTCAGCGGCATTCTCGGAAGCCTTTTCGACCACCCTCTCGACCGTCTTCTCAACGGTTTTTTCGATCATGTCGTCAATGCCTTTCTTGAGTGCTTTCTCGAACATGTTCGCCAGGCTTCGTTCCTTATCCTTGTCCTTTTTGTGCTTTTCCTTGTGCTTTTTGTCTGCCTGTTCATGTTTAGCCAGGCGCTTCTGATTTTCCTCTTCAGCCTCACGCTTCTTTTCAGGGGGCTCATGTTTCTTCTTGCGGTGCTCATGCTCAGCGCTTTCAGCCTCGCGCTTCTTGTGTTTTTTTTCTTTGTCTTTTTTGGACACGGCAAACATCTCATGCTCTGACTGAACCTATTATGCGCTACGGCACAAAGCTCAACCATGTGCAATGAAACCTATCAATCGATTATCTACTATGCATTGTCGTTTTCCATATCCAAAAACCCAAAAGCGAAAAGTGAGACAGGGAGGATCAAGCTCTGCTCAATCCCCCCTGCTCCAGTTCACTCGCTCAGAATGAGCCGCTTAGCCCACTCCGATCAGCACTCGAATTCCAGCTCCATGCCCGACTTGATGACGCGGAGAACGTGCGGCAGACGATCGCCCAGCTTCGAGAAGAATTCCTCTTGCAAGGCGAGCTCCTGCTGCCATTCCTCCTGCTTCACCGCCATCGCCGCCGCGAACCGCTCCTCACTGAACCACTCGACGCCGGCCCAGCTGAGGTCCTGATAGCGCGGCATGTAGCCGATCTTGGTTTGCTCGCCGCCGCCGCCGCCTTCGGTGCGTTCGAACATCCAGATCAGAGGTCTGATGTTGAACTCGCCGTAGCCGGGCCAGAGGAACGATCCATCAGGACCGGTGCGGAACCAGTTCACCAGGAAGATGGGCGGCAGCGCGGAGAGGCGCTCCTCCATCTTCAGCCAGTGCCCGAAATAATCGCACATGTTGTAGCCGCAGAACGGCAACATGGCGAAGGGATCCCGGCGCACTTGCCCGACGGCGCCCGCGGCAGCGGCGGTGGTTTCAGAGCCGAGCGTAGCAGCCAGGTAGATGCCGTACGCCCAGTTCAGGCCGCGCTCGTGCTTGTCGAGTTGAGCCTGCACCACTACTGGTACCGTCGTCGCCCGGCGCCCGCCAAAGACGAAGGCGCTGATCGGCACGCCTTCGGGGTTATCCCACTCGGGATCGAGGCTGGGACAGTTGGTTGCAGCGACGGTGAAGCGCGCGTTGGGATGCGCCGCCTTCCGCCCGCAACCAGGCGTCCAGGGCTGTCCTTGCCAGTCGATCAGCTCGGCGGGCGGCTCATCCGTCATGCCTTCCCACCAGACATCGCCATCCTTGGTGAGGGCGACGTTGGTGAAGATGCAGTCGTGGGTGAGCGAAGCCATGGCGTTCGGGTTCGTCTTCCAGGACGTTCCCGGCGCCACGCCGAAATGGCCGGACTCCGGGTTGATGGCGAGCAGCCGCTTGTGCTCGTTCGGTTCGAGCCAGCCGATGTCGTCACCGACAGTCGTGATCTTCCAGTCCTCCAGCCCGGGTGGCGGAACGAGCATAGCCAGGTTGGTCTTTCCGCACGCGCTCGGGAAAGCGCATGCGAAGTACTTCTTGATGCCCTGCGGCGATTCGATGCCGAGGATGAGCATGTGCTCCGCGAGCCAGCCCTCTTCCTTGCCCATGCTTGAGGCGATGCGCAGAGCGAAGCACTTCTTGCCGAGCAGGGCGTTACCGCCATAACCGGAGCCGAAACTCCAGATCTCGCGGGTCTCGGGGAAGTGGCAGATGTACTTGACCGGATTGCAGGGCCAGGCGACATCCTGCTGTCCGGGTTCGAGCGGCGCACCGACCGAATGCAGGCAGGGAACGAAGTCACCGTCCTCGCCGAGATGGTCGAGAACAGCCTGCCCCATGCGGGTCATGAAACGCATGCTCGCCACCACATACGGTGAGTCGGTTATCTCGACGCCGATGTGTGAGATCTTCGAGCCGATGGGTCCCATGGAGAACGGGATCACGTACATGACGCGACCACGCATGCAGCCGTCGAAGAGCCCAGTGAGGATCTCCTTGGCGGCGACAGGGTCCATGTGGTTGTTGGTGGGCCCGGCATCCTCGGGCTTTTGCGAGCAGATGAAGGTCCGGTCCTCAACGCGAGCCACGTCGGAGGCGTCGGAACGAGCGAGAAAGCTGTTCGGCCGAAGTTGCGGGTTGAGTCGAATGAGCGTGCCGCTTTCGACCATGCGGGCGGTTAGCCCGTCATATTCGCTCTGCGTTCCGTCACAAACGTGGATACTGTCCGGACGGCAGAGTGCGGCGATCTGTGCGATCCAATCCGCCAGCCGGGCGTGCTTGATGACGGGAGAAACAGTGCTCGGTGGGTTTTTCATGTCGGTCTTCCTTAGGTGGGTTGAGACAAGAAGCCCTCGCATCCCCTGAAAAGCGTTTTGCCCCCAGCCAAAACTGTCTCGTTGCCACGGCAAATGTCGCCGGGCAAAGAAACCCTTTGGTGAAAACGAATGCTTATGCCAGAAGATAAATAATGCGAGAGCGCGAGGTTTTCCTGAACAGGAAAGAAGAAACACGCCAACGTAGCAAAACAGGGCGAGATCGGGTCGACCGAGCCGCTTTATTCATAAAAAGAAAACATCTGAAAGCAGGCAGTGGTGCCGCCATTTGGCTGCAAAGAAGCTTTACATCGCTTTTCGTGTTAAGAAACTGATGCGATCTTGACCATTCATAGCTTGCGCTAACCATGGGCACAATGCCAGCCATCCAGCCACCGAACACAGTTGCGGACGCCATCTCGGCAGAGCTTCGAGTTGATACGACGATGACACTCGAACGGGGACTGGTCGGTCCCCGTTCGAGCGTTGAGAGCCTTCGAGCGTCGAGAGCTAGTTACTCGCTGGTCGAGACCTGGATGCCCTTCCAGCAGATGCGGCAGGAGGGCAGCAGCCCAGGCGCGCTGTTGTCATCGAACTGGCTGCCGCAGCCGCCGCACTGGATGCGGCCATCGGCCAGGCGGATACCAGGAAGGACCACGTCCTCGGGGCGGTCCTGGAGGACGTGCGACGGGAAATTCGAGCCACAGATCTGCACGGGGTAGTGAGTCATGTTCTTCTCCGGAAATGGGTGCGGGCGAACTAAACCACGTCAAACCGACATCAAGACGAGATCAAACGGCATCAGAAGATGGCAGTGGCGACACTGCCATCGGCGAACACGACGCCGCGATACATGCCGAGCGTGTTGTAGTGCATCGCGAACTCACCAGCACGGTTGATAGCGATGATACCGCCATCACCCCTGGTGCGCGCCAGATTAACAAAAATGGCTTGCCGAGCCGCTTCTTGCAAACTGACTCCTTTATAACGAATCAAAGCGCTTACTTCGTGACCGATGACGTTGCGAATGAAATGCTCGCCCGTTCCGGTCGCGGAGACTGCGCAGGTTTCATTGTCAGCGAATGTGCCGGCGCCGATTATCGGTGAATCGCCGACACGACCGGGATCTTTTCCAACGGTTCCGCCCGTGGATGTTGCAGCAGCCAGAGCGCCGGACCGATCGACAGCAACAGCTCCGACCGTGCCGTATTTCTTGCCGGTCTTGTCGAGTTCAGGCATAACAATGCCGGGGAAGTCTTCGATGTCGCCCAGGTCTTCGAGTTCCATCAGTTCGGCGGGCGATTTATCCTCATCGCCTTGCCCGGCTCCGGTGGTCAATCCTGATGGTCGTTTTCCCTTTTTCTTAAGCACCTTCTCCATTTCCAAAAAACGCTTCAGCGTTTCCTCTGCATTTTTGGTGCGGAAGTAGGAAGGGTCGACAATCTTGAGCCCGGCTTCCTCGGCGATTTTGCGAGCGAATGCATCAGCACCACCGCCAACGAGAAGGACGTGATGCGGGCAGTATTGCAAAACGGCACGGGCAGCGGTGACCGGATTCTTCACGCAGGTGATACTGGCGACGGCTCCGGCAGCCAGCTTGGTTCCTTCCATGACGGCTGCGTCCATCTCGATTTTGCCGTTTCGCGTCATGCATGACCCTTTGCCGGCATTGAAGACAGGCGCATCTTCAAGCACCTTCACCGCTGCGACCACAGCATCGAGACTGGCGCCTCCGTCATTGATGACTTTGAACCCGGCACGCAGAGCCTGCTCCAGAGTGGAGAGGCATTGCCGTTCGCGGCTGGCGGTTAGCTTCTCCCGATTGATCGCACCTGCACCGCCATGAACAACCAGGACGGCACAGCCTTTTCCGGAAGGTTGGTTTTTTTGGTTTGCCATTTGCTTGCCAGCCCTGTTTTGTCGAGGGGCGTTCCTCGCCACTCAGCCCAAACGCCGCAACAAAAACTCTGATTGCGCAAGAGAGCAGTATAGCTAAAGTGTGCACCTCAAAACATTGGAAAAAGGAACGATGACTGAAGACTAGGCTGGCAGGGGCGACAAAACAAGCGAGCCAATCCGTCTCGACACCTGTCTTTACTGAAAAGAAGCGATTTGACTTACGCGAAACTAATCAATCGATATCAAGTAACTCGATATCGAGAAAAACAACAAAAACGATGTCGGGTTAGGTTTGTTTTTTCAAAGTTAAACGCGTCGGATGTTGTCCATCACTTGACCTTGCCAATGAGCAACGGTCGTGTTGCCGTCCGATTTTGCGAACATGTCGGCCAGCTGATTCTTAATGACATCGCCCTGGGGATTGCTGCTGTCTCTGCCTGCTTCGGTGAACAGCGCGGCTGCCATTACGGCGTCTCGATTATTTTTCTTTGCTTGTCGGTCGTCAGATTGGTGGTTATCACCACGAAATACTTTGCCGTCTCCACCCAGTAACTGATCCATGGCGGAACGAACGTCGACGTCCGTGTTCAGCGCCGTTTTGACCATAGTGTCGCTCTTGTTGTGGTTCGCGGTCGTGCCGTACTCGCCACCCGGAGCAGAACCAGGTCCGCCTTTTGAACCACCGCCGCTGGGATAGCCCATGTCCCAGATTCCGAGCCCACCGGCGGTTAGTCCGCCGTGCTCGCTACCATGATGACCGCTGAAATCGCGACCGTCACCGCGGATTGCTCCGCCATCTGAACCTGGTTGAATTGACATAAGCCTTGTTTACGCCTGCTGTACTAAGGGGGACTGCCAGGAAAAACGCGAAAAAGAGGAATATGCATTCCTAATTAGACCATGCAAATTCTCATTGTCAAGCGGAATTAATCACATGGGCTTGAGTATCTACAGCCCGGCTCCGCCGCCGTTGGCACCGCTGCCTTGAACAAGATAGCTGCGCTTGTCGGTTCGCTTCGGCGCAACCGGAGGTGCTGTCCCTGCTCCCGAACTTGATGACGGCGGCAGAACCTTCATCTCAATCAGCGCCTGACGACACTGATCGACGACGTGATAGTCATCACCCGCCAGGCGCGCAGCCGTTCCATACTCGGTAATCGCCTCATTCATCATGAGATTGGACCGGTATGCCCGCGCCAGCTCGAGATGAACATTCGGATCTTGAGGGCGATAGCGCGCCTCGCGCTCCAGCCAGGGAATCGCATCATGAGTGTAAGCGCCCTGCTTCGATTGCGAGACGGCGAGCACCCTTTCCTTGTGGTCGTTGTAGGCGTTCAAAATCTCAAGCTTCGATGGCGGCGGGAGCGGCGGACCGTCGTAATGCACCTGGATTTTCTCAACCCGAAAGCTGTCGTGCGGCTGAGTGCAAGCGATACAGGTATACGGTGCGGTGCTGTAAACATCGACCGGATACGCTTGCGTGTCGAAGACGCGCTTATGGTCGTCTCCAAAAGCTTTCTCCATTTCCTTGGTGGTTATCTGCGATTTCTGGACATGAACGGTAAAACTGCTTTGCGTTATCACATCACGCTCAGGACCGTTCTGATGCAATTCGAAAATGCACTTGTGCCCCAGCGGCGCGTACCAGTAGTAGTTCTTTGCCACCATCGCCAGCTGCGATCGTTCGTTCTCAGGGCTGCCCAGAACCCAACGCAAGTACTGAACATTCATCAATTCGGGCTGTACTGAAAGCTTGTTTATCAATTCAAGCATCTCCGGCTCGAAGACGGGAGCTTTTGGCTGTTTTTTCTGACCGAAGGCCAGCACCGAATATGGTGTCATAAACGAGCTCGGCGAAACCACGCCTTGCCGGCTTGCCTGCCTGGCGGCAACATCGGGCTGAGAGATTTCAGGCTGAGATGTTTCGGACTGTGAGATGCCGACAGCGGTGATAAGGAGAGCACAGCTCAATCCCGTCAGCACTTTTCTGACCACACTGCCTTTTGTTGCTTTGCCCCGCTCGATCATCAGCGAGCTGCTCCCTCGATGTGGTGCCCGGGAAAGGTTTGACGCCAGACGACTGGATTCCGCGACCGGGTGGCAATATTGCAGCCTGCTAGATTATAGCCGCATACAAAAAATGCACAATGAAATGTTGCACGGAGCTTATTTTTCCTTATTACAACCTCATTTTGAAAAAACGGCCCAGTGCTTTGCCAGAGCCAATCCCCAGCAATCAAGCGCTACTTTTCTTGCTCAAACCTTCAGCCGGGGCTGCCGGATCTAGTATGATCATCGGCTGTACACCAGCCCCACTTCAGCCCTCCGGAGCATTTCAATGCCAAACTCAGCAGGCAAATCAAGAACAAGAATTTCCATAGCAAGCTCAGATAAAGAAACCAGAAAACTTTTGATATTGCCGCTCGTTCTAGCCGGCTCACTGCTTGTCGCGCCGCTTTCAGCCGCAGAAGAACGAACTCCGGAAAGCCCTGCCCAAGAATCAAATCAAAAGACAGATATGAAACAAGCCAACCAAACCTTCCAGTATCCACAAGCTAAGCGCATCGAGCATACGGACACATATCATGGCGTCAAGGTTGAAGATCCCTATCGCTGGCTGGAAGATCCGCGCTCGGAACAATCGCGCCAGTGGATAGCCGCGGAAAACAAAGTGACACGCCAATTTCTCGATTCGATCAAAGCGCGTGCCGCTATAAAGCAGCGGTTGACCGAGCTGTGGGATTACGAGAAATGCGGCATTCCATGGGAAGAAGGTGGCAAGCTGTTCTTCTTCAAGAACAGCGGATTGCAAAATCAGGACGTGCTCTACGTCAAAGATTCCGCTGATGCACAGCCGCGTTTGCTCATCGATCCGAACACATTGTCCAAAGATGGCACCGTCGCCCTCACCGGTCATGCCGTCACCCGCGATGGCAAATACATCGCTTATGGTTTGTCGAAGGCAGGCTCAGATTGGCAAGAGTGGTACATTCGCGACGTCGAGACAGGAAAGGATCTGGCGGACAAACTTGAGTGGGTGAAGTTTTCCGGCGCATCCTGGACCGCAGACGGGAAGGGTTTCTACTACAGCGCTTATGATAAGCCGAACGAGCAAACGAAGCTCGAAGACAAAAACTACTACCAGAAGCTCTACTTCCACAAACTGGGCACATCGCAAAACGACGACAAGCTAGTGTATGAGCGGAAGGACCAGAAAGAGTGGGGGTTCGACGGTTCAGTCACCGATGACGGCAAGTACCTGATCATCTCGATCTGGCGTGGAACAGAGGTGAAAAATCGCGTTTTCTTCAAGGACTTGAGCAAGCCGAATAGCCCTGTTGTAGAGCTTCTTCGTGATGCGGACGCCAAGTACAGCTTCATCGGAAACCAGGGGTCCGTCTTTTGGTTTCTCACCGATCTCGACGCTTCGAAATGTCGCGTCATTGCCGTTGACATCGGTAAGCTGCAGGGGTCGCCCACAGTTCCCGACAAGCCTGCAATCAAGGAAGTGATTCCCGAATCGGCTGATACGCTCGAGCAAGTCGACTATGTCGGCGGCCGATTCTTCGCCCGCTATCTGAAAGATGCTTTCACCGTAGTGAAAGAATTCACCACTGATGGTGCGCTGGCTCGGCAAATCGAACT
>JAJPJO010000364.1 GCA_021324135.1 Pseudomonadota bacterium | reverse complement strand
GATCACATGGTCGAGCAACCGGTGCGCACTCCGCCGGCACCCGATGCCGAGAATGATCCAAGCAAGGGCAAGCCCTACGCCGGTTTGAAGAAATTTGTCGGACAGAAAGCGGCACCACAGCAAACGCCGCCGCAAGCAGCGGAGCCGAAGCCCTCAGCAGCACCGACTTCATCAATTCATACCAAGGCGATATCGCCTGAGGTGCGCCGAGCCTGCGGTCTTCTGGGTTTGCGCCCTGAGGAGTGCACCAAAGAGCTGGTCACCCGCGAATGGAAGAAACAGGCGGCTGCCGTCCATCCCGATCTTGGCGGCGATCAAGACCTGGCCAGAGAGCTCAATCAAGCTAAAGAAATTCTCTTGCGCTGGCTGGAGCAAACGACGCCCAAACTGGGCAACAAATTCGGCAAACGCGACAAATAGTTTTCAAAAATTGAAGCCGGCAAGCCTGCTATAGTAACGATTTAAATCGGCTCTGTCGTAATTTTCGACTCTGCAGATTAGTGAGGATTGCATCTATGGCCAAGAATGTGGTGGCAATCGTGGGGCGCCCGAATGTCGGCAAATCCACTTTCTTCAATCGTTGTATAGGCAAACGCCACGCCATTGTCGACGATCGCCCCGGCGTCACCCGCGATCGGATATACAGCGAAGCGGACTGGTCCGGGCACGAATTCGTCCTGGTTGACACAGGCGGCATCGTTCCGGACGGCTCCGAGCCGATGAACGCGCATGTTCTCGATCAGGTCAAATTAGCCATCGATGAAGCGCATGTGATCGTTTTCATGGTAGACGGCAAGGAAGGACCGACCGGCGCCGATGAAGACGTCGCCAACATTCTTCGCCGCAGTCGCAAGCCCGTCATTCTGGCGGTCAACAAGATAGACAGACCGACTGACGAGTTGCATGTGCCGGAGTTCTACGCTCTCGGGTTAGGCGAGCCGCATTCGCTCTCGGCCATGCGAGGCACTGGCGGTGTCGGTGACTTGCTCGATGCAATCGTCGAAAAACTGACCGGCAAAGTCAAAAGCAGCAAGAAAGAGAAAGGCAAATCGGGCAGGGAGAAAGCATCCGCTCCTGATGGTGAGGCACAATCCGAGGCGGAGACAACGAGCGATTCACCACCCGATAGCGATGATCCCCTGCACACGGAGCCATTCTCGATCGCCATAGTCGGCAAGCCGAATGTCGGCAAATCATCGTTGTTAAACGTCCTGTGCGGGCAGTCTCGCACAATCGTTTCTCCCGAGCCCGGCACCACGCGCGATGCGATTGATACGCCCATCCGCTTTCACGGCCGGAAGATTACCTTAATCGACACCGCCGGCATTCGTCGCAAATCTAAAGTGGAGTACGGAGTCGAGGCATTCTCCGTCGTCCGGGCGCTGGCCGCCATCGAGCGAGCCGATGTTGTCGTTCATGTCATCGATGCATCCGAGCCGATCACCGATCAAGATCAAAAGATTGCCAGCAAGATCGAGGATGCAGGGCGGGCCGTTGTAATAGTATTCAACAAATGGGATTTAATTGAGGACAAATCTTCCTCAAAAATGAATAAAATGCTTGATGAGGTACAAGCAGAACTCAGGCACATTGCCTATGCAGAAGTCGTCTTTACCAGTGCTCTCAACCGCACCCGCGTCAGCAAAATTATTGAAGCGGCCGAGCGCGCCTACGAGCAAACTCACAGGCGCATTGCCACCAATCTGGTCAATGAAGTGGTCAATGAAGCCATCGCCCTCACCCCACCGCCGGCCAGCAAGCGCGGCAAGAGACTGAAAGTGTACTACTCCACACAGGCAACCGCTGCACCTCCGACATTCATCCTCTTCGCCAATGAAGACAAACTGATGCAGCCGAACTACAAAGTTTACCTGGAGCGCAAACTGCGGGAGGCATTCGGCTTTTCCGGAACGCCGATTCGCATCGCCGTGAGACCGAAGAAAAAGGAAGCAAGGGCATTCAAATGATCTACCTGTACGACCTGGGCATGATTCTCGCCGGATACCTGATGGGCTCTATCCCCACAGGGTACTGGATCGTTCTGGCCTGCAAGGGCGTCGACATCCGCACCGTGGGCAGTGGCTCGACCGGCGCCACCAACGTTTTGCGGGCGGCCGGTAAAGGACCGGCATTGTTTGTTTTCTTCTTCGATATATTCAAGGGCTATCTTCCCGTCGCCATAGCAATGATGCTCGAGGACAAGCTCTGGGTTACCAACCCGATCAATCCCGCTTGTATGATACCGTCGGTGGTTGCAATGGCGGCCATCTTCGGGCACGGCAAGTCGGTCTTTTTGAAATTCAAAGGCGGCAAGAGTGCTGCCACCACACTTGGTGCGCTGATCGGACTGAACCCGATCGTCGCCGGCTTGACGTTTGGGACCTGGCTCCTGGTTCTCTTCACCTCGAAAATCGTATCGCTTGCCTCGATTATCGCCGCCATCGGTTGTCCGATTTATATGTTCGGCTGCCATGCGCCAATTTCGATTTGCGTTTTCTCGGTAATAGCAGCCATATGGGTCGTAGCCCGCCACAAAGACAACATGAAGAGAATGCTGCAAGGCAAAGAGCCGAAGATTGGGCAAAAGGTCGCCGCCGCCGCCAATGACAATAAAAGTTATGAGGTTCAACAAGACAGCGCCGCCGGACAAGAGAGCGGCCAGGACCGGGCATTAAGCGGTAATGACCCGAAGAAAAGTGATAAGCCATGAGAATTAGTGAGGCGTAGAAAGGATATGAAGCATCTGGCGTTTTTCGCATCGACATTAGCACTGCTTGCCGTGCCATCGTATGCAGTGGCATTGGAGCAAAACGGAAAGGCACAGATTCTCGTCGCCCAGAAATCCGTGAACCCCGGCAAAAGGCAACAGGCATCAGGAGCGAGCGCGAGCGGACAGAAACGCATTCCCTCCTCGCTTAGCTCCGTATCCGGTGCCCCGGATCTGACTCCGGATGAGAAGGTGAATGTAAGCGTTTATCAAAAATGCTACAAAGCCGTGGTCAACATCTCGCCGCTCGCCTCAGCCGAGGACGTTTATTACATGGGTCACGATGAGAGCGAAGGCAGAACCGGGATCGGCTCGGGCGTAGTGATCAATCCCGATGGTTATGTGGTGACCAACAACCATGTCGTGCAGGACGCAGCCGCAGTCCGGGTGACGTTTTACGACGGTGTCAGCATGCCAGCCAGGGTGGTCGGCATCGATCCTTCAAACGATATTGCCGTGGTGAAGTTGGAGCCGAAAACACCTCGAACCTTCTCGTATGTTGAATTCGGCGACTCGTCCAAAATGCAAGTTGGACGTCGAGTTTTCGCCATCGGCGATCCATTCGGACTGGATCACACATTGACGGCCGGGATCGTTTCGAGCTTGAACCGAACAATCAAAGCTTATCAAAGCGGGCGTTTGATCAAAGGCGTCATTCAGACTGATGCGGCGATCAATCCCGGCAACTCGGGCGGCCCGCTGCTCGATGTTCAAGGTCGGCTCGTCGGGCTGAACACGGCCATCGCCACATCACCGGTTCTGGGCGCGGCCCTCGGACCGACCGGTGCGCAGAGCGCCGGCATCGGCTTCGCCATTCCATCCAATACAATAAAATCGATCGTGCCTCAGTTGATCAGAAACGGCCGGATCATCAGACCTGAAATCGGCATTGCCATGGTGATTCAGAAAACGCAAGGTCTGCAAGTTTTCAAGCTCGATCCCGCCGGACCGGCAGCAAAGGCCGGGCTGCAGGGTGCCCGGGTAATCAGTTACGAGGTCATGCCGGGCATGGTTTATCGCGGCATCGATCCGTCTATGGCTGATATCATCACCGGTGTCGATAACATCCCCGTGCATACCGCCGACGATCTGCTTTCCTACATCGAGAAGAAGGAACCAAATCAAGTGGTAAATCTCTCTATTTTGCGGGGACGGCAGAATCTAAAAATTCCAGTAAAATTGACGGTTACACGGACGGACTGAACCCGACAACCAGGGGAGAGTAAATTGGCAAGAATTCTCGTTATTGATGACGACCAGGCTATTGCAGAGCTTGTCAAGATAAATCTTGAGCTCCTCGGCCATCATGTCGAAACCGCCAGTGATGGCATCAAAGGACTGGCTTTAGCGCAACAGAATCATCCGGATCTGATTGTGCTTGACGTTATGATGCCCGATCTTGACGGCTTCACTGTCTGCCAGCGCCTGCGGCAAAATGCCCAGACACATCCGATTCCGATTTTGATGTTGACGGCCCTTGGCATGACAAAGGACAAAGTCACCGGATTCGATTCCGGCGCCGATGATTATCTGGTCAAGCCATTTGAAATTCCCGAATTGCAGGTGCGGGTCAGAGCCCTGTTGCGCCGCGCCGGCTCGGTTCCTCACTCATCCACCTTGCCGGAAATTCTCACTGCCGGTGAGATCACGCTCATTCCGGAAAATTTGCAAGCCAAAGTCGGCGAGCGCATAGTCAAATTGACGCCGACCGAATTTGAGATATTGCATTGCTTGATGCAGCATCATGGTCAAACGGTGAGCACCGGCAAGTTGCTTGAAGAGGTCTGGGGTTATTCACCCGATGATGATGTCGATACGATTCGCGTCCACATCAGACACCTGCGCACGCGCCTCGAGACGAACGACAAGAAGTACATCAAAACTGTCTACGGCGGCGGTTACCAGCTGATTCCCGATGGTTTCGCCAAGAACAGCAAAGCCTCGTCGTAACTGCAAAATTAGGTTTCACTCAGCTTTGAAACTTCTTATAAAGCTGTTCGTGATCATTTTTATCTTTGCAACCAACTTTGATACCATTTGTAGTCAAGAGCCGAAGGTGCTGACCGGGGCTCGATCGACGGCTTGGCAGCCAGCTTACTATAAACGTTTTAGATTAAGACAACAGTCTTTATATGGACATTCTTGAAATCTAGACTTTATGATGTGATGCGCCTTCCATTGAAAACTGTGAGGCGAGACACTGAGGCGGTTTTCTGGGTAATCACACTCGGCGGCCGCAGGGAATTAAAGGAGAGTCAGCTTGCTATTTAACAGTTTGCAGTACCTCGTCTTTTTGCCGGTTGTTTTCATCCTTTATTGGATCACGCCGCACAAATTGCGAGTGCCACTACTTTTGGTGGCGAGCTATGTCTTTTACATGTCCTGGCGCCCGATTTACGGTCTTCTGATCTTCGGGCTGACGCTGGGCAACTTCCTTCTGGTGCCTCTGATTGCCCGCGCCGAGAAGGAGAAATTCAAGAAGCTCTGGCTGGCGTTGGTTGTAGCGGGCAACTTGATTACACTCGGCATATTCAAGTATGCCTATTTCACCGTCGATACAATCAAGCAAGGCATGGCGCTTTTCGGCACGCAATGGCGCGAGCCGCACTTGCATATTATTTTGCCGCTGGGAATTTCATTCTTCGTCTTCGAATTCATTCATTACGCCGTCGAGGTTTATCGCGGCAAGCCGGTGGTGAAGAACTTCTTCAACTTCTCGCTCTTTGCCTCTTTCTTCCCGACGCAAATTGCCGGACCGATCAAACGCTATCAGGACTTCATTCCTCAGCTCGACATCAAAAACAAATTCAAATGGGAATATCTCGATGAGGGCATGCAGCTGATCCTCATGGGTCTGGCCAAAAAAGTCTTGCTCGCCGACAATCTCGCCCTGGTCGCTCAAGCCGGGTTCACTCATCCCGAGCAATTCTCGGCCATCGATTTGTGGTTGATCAGTTATGCATTTGCGTTCCAGATCTTTTTCGACTTTGCCGGTTACACGGACATCGCTCGCGGATCGGCTCTGCTCTTCGGGTACAAAGTGCCGATCAACTTCAATCTTCCCTACATCGCCTCGAATATTTCCGACTTCTGGCGACGCTGGCACATCAGCTTATCGACCTGGTTGCGCGATTATCTTTTTATTCCATTAGGCGGCTCGCGCGGCAACAAATGGATGACATACAGAAATCTGTTCATCACCATGGCGCTTGGCGGCTTGTGGCACGGAGCGGCGATGCACTTCCTCCTCTGGGGTGTATATCAAGGAGTGATGCTCATTCTGCACCGCGAATATGAGCACCTGGTCGAGAGGCTCGGCGTCTCGAAGCAATTCATCCAGGGCAAGCTTTATCATGCAGTCTCGGTCGTTTTCACCTTCCACATCGTCTGCATCGGCTGGGTTTTCTTCCGCGCCGACAGTGAGTCGATCGCTTTTAAAATGCTTCAGAAAATGGCCTGTGCACCAGTCGAGCTCTTCAACTTCAGCCTCAGTCAGCTTGAAGTGCTGAGAATTCGCGATCCGATCATATTTCCATCACTGCTTTTGCTCCTGCCGGCGTTGATGGTTTCGCACCTCGTGGTCAATTGGCTTAACGACAAGAAGATTTATCAAAAGCCACCATGGGCGGTGCAAGTGGGAGTGATGGTAGCGCTCATGTGCATCCTGACCATATTCAGCCCGGACAGCTCGCCGCGCTTTATTTACTTCCAGTTTTAACTCCTGACTGACTGCTGCCGCACCGCGGCTTCAGTCAGAAAGCGGAAACCGAAATGCCCAGCATTGTAGAACATACAACCAATCAGAATTGCCGCGACCCTCGCGAGGCGGAGCGTGCCTCAGGCGCCGCAGCGAATTCCACATCCGCCGCATTGCCGGGAGCCGGCTCGAGCGAGAAGGAGCCTCGCCGCTCCTGGTTCGGCAAGGTTGCCGCACTGGGAAGCTGCAAAACATTTTGGGCAATTGCCGCTTTCCTTGGTCTGAGCCAGATCATGTCCGCACTTCAGGTCGGCGCCTTGAGCCCGCAAGATGTTCCCTATCCGACCTGGACATCCTGGGCAATTTCCGACTTTATGGAAAACGCACAAAAGCGCCCGGATTTCGTTTTCCTCGGCTCATCGCTCATGCTCGTGCCTCTTGATGGCGTAGACGCGGACTACACGCGCGTAGCGCTAGATGGCTCGAAACATCACAAGAGCATTTTCTTCGAAGAAAAGTTCAAGCAATACTCGGGCGAGAAAGTCGATTCGTTCAACTTCGCCCTGCCAGGCGAGATGCCGTCAGATGCTTTCCTGATTACCAAGTTCCTTTTGCGCGACGAGCACCGCCCGCATGTCATCGTATATGGTGTCGGACCTCGCGACTTCATGGACAATCTTTTGCCGAGCCCAAGCGCCACGGATCCATTTCGTTATCTTTCGCGCTTTGGCGACTATCAAGAAAGAATCAATTTGATCGCTCCTGAATGGCAGGACCGCCTGACATACGAGCTCGGGCGTTGCGTTTATCCACTCGGGCAGAGCATGAATATAACCACCGCCTTGAGCAAACAACTGGATCGGAATCTGCAAGCAGCCTTTCCCACTGCCAAAGCCGCCGACATTCATACACGACGGTTGCTTTTGCCGCAGTACCATCCTTTTGAAATTCAGCCCGGCGAATGCTGGTTCAGACCGACAGATGATAAGACTCGTCCTGGTTTTGCCGACAACATCGACGAGTATGCCAAACGATACAAAGAGCTGAAGTGGAAAACTTTCTTATCGCAAATGCAATTTCTCGAGGACATACTGACTATCGCTCAAGAGCGCGGCACCCATGTCGTTCTAGTCGCCATGCCGATCACCGAGATCAATCGCAAGCTCATATCCGATGAAGCATGGCGGGCATATAAAGCCAGCCTTGAAGAGTTGGCTTTTGCAAAAGGCGCCACCCTGATCGACATGCATGAAACGAAAGCGTTTCCAATGAGCGATTTCCAGGACACCGTCCACCTTCACTCCGGAGGCGGCAAGCGTTTTCTCGACATGCTGGCACGAAGACTGTCTTTGAGCCATTCGGTAATGTCGGCTATCAATACCGACCGGTCTGACGAGGACAAGCAATCGATTGCCGGTATCAAAAAGGAATCCCAGTTATGATTACAGAAGGAGCAACAAGAGAAGGCTTGCTGGTCGTTGACAGAAACGGTCCGGTCGGGCTCGACGGCTCCGACGATCAGGCGGCTCGCAGCACTGAAGATGCCGAGAACGGCGGTACTATATCCAATACCGCAAGCACCGGTATCGCAGGTGGTTTAAGCTCCGCGGATCTTAAGAACGACACCGGCACCGTTATTGAAAAGAGGCGGCTGCGGCAGGGGCGTTACAGCACCTTTATGAACGCCATGGCATTGTTCATCGCACTAAATATGGTGCTGTCCTTCACTGCCCCACTCGATTTCGATAAGTTCAACTTCCCGTACAAGGGTTGGGCATGGTGGACATTCAACGATCTGCGCACGCCGCCCACCAGCACGGAGACGCATAACGTCGCGCTCTTGGGCTCGTCACTGATGGTAAGCGCGATCAACAACTGCGAAGCGATGTTCAAAAAGGAGCGGTTGAACCTCGCCGTTTATCATAAAGCCACTTACCTCGATCGCTTGCTCGAGAAAAAATTCGGCGGTAAGTTCAACACCTACAACCTGTCGGGACCCGGTCAAAATCCTTCCGATGCCTACATGACACTGCAAGCCATGCTCAAGCTGCATCAAAGACCGGATGTCGTCGTCTACGGCGTGGCGCCCCGCGACTTTTACGACAGCTCCATGGCCAGTCCGGTCGATACCGAAGCATTCAGGTTTCTGCATCGCCTGGTAAACATCGATGATTCAATCAACATGATGTTTCGCTCGCCATGGGACAAGCTCAATTGGGTGATGGAGCGCAACATTTATTTGTATGGAAACGGTCTTGATCTAAGCATGATCGCGAACAATTTCATCAACAAGGAGCTTGACGCCGTCTTCCCACCGCCACCGACGTCTCGGCAGTTCACGTACTGGGACAGAGTGAAATTATTGCCCAAATACAAGATGGGCGAGATCCATCCTCTGGCAGTAGTCATCCATCCGCAAAGCCCGAAGGGATCGCCGCGCTTCACCGACAACACGCCTGAGTATATAGAGCGCTACAAAAATCCCGACGATCATATATACAAGATCCAGTGGCATTTTCTGCTCAAGCTCGTCGAGCTATGCAAGCGCGAGCGCATCGAGCTGGTCATCGTCAACATGCCGATCACCCTCGATAATATTCGCGTTTTGATTCAATCAGGCTATAAGCATTCTGAGAACCGCTATCTCGGTTATGTTTACGCCCTGCGCACGCTCGCTCAGGAGCATGATGTGCAAGCTTTCGATTTGAACGATTTCGCCATGTACACGCAAAAGGACTACCACGACGGCGTCCATCTCAACGCCTTTGGAGGAACGAAGCTGATCAATCAGCTCGTCGGTATCATGGGAGCGACCTATACAACCCGCATGGCCTGCGAACTATCAGGGCATGAATTGCAGCAGCGCTCGCAGATTCCCTCCCCCGCCTTTGTTAACTCCACAGATAAACGCAGTATCGCAGGACCGAAGTACAACGCCGATTTACCGTTATAGCTAAACGACCATTTGCCCAAGTAGATAAACAACCAATGTTTAAACCACTCTACAGCACCAGCTTTCTGACTTGCCGAACGACGGCGGCGCTGCTTCTGTACGTGGCAGTCAATGCAGCTATGCTTGCATTTCTCCCTCACGATAAATGCGTGTTGACGGCGGCAGACGTGAAGAATTCCGCAAACGAGCGCTGCGGCAAAGGCAGCTGGACCTGGTGGTTGACACGAAACTATCTGGTCGATGGACAAAATGCCGACATCGTTTTCATGGGCAGCTCCCAGATGGGCTCGGCCCTTTACTCGGCTGAAGCGGCACATTTGAAGGAAGCTGTCGATACCGTCACCTACCGGCGATCCACCTATGCCGAGGAGCAGCTCGGCACCAGATTTGGTGGCGGCACGCCCTCGACCTTTAATCTTGCATTTGGCGGCGCGATGATCTCCGATCAATTCATGCTGGCCAAAGCGCTATTCAACGAAGACCACAAGCCGAAGCTGGTGGTGATTGGCGTTAATCCGCGCGACTTCATGGACAACTCCTTCCAGTCCGTGAATTCGACTGATGCGTTTAACTACCTGCGACCCTATGTCGATCTGAAAGGTCTCGGCAACTACGCCTTTACCGATCTGTTCTCCTGGCTGAACTGGCAAATCGAAGGTCTGCCCGCCCGACAATTGACGACCCGATATGCGCCGACGATTGCCGGACTTGAAAATAAGATTTTTGATGACTGCCTGATTCGACTCACACAGGCAGCCCGAGCCCAAAACGATAAGGTGAAGACGGCAGGATCGCCGGCAGGCGCCGAGCAAAATGGCACCGGCACCGAGCAAAACAGCGCTGCCGAGCAAGTCGCTGCCGGTCAAATCGCTGCCAATCAAAAAGCAGACGTTCAAATCGCTGCCGATCAAAAGGCAGACGATCACGAATCGCTAAAGGCGATTTACGGAAACACCGAGGAAGTCACGGCCGGGAAATGGAAAGTGGTGGCATCTACCTGGGGTGCGTTTCAAGACAACACTCGCGAATATGCGATGCGCTACAAGAATCCCGATCCGCCGATT
>JAJPJO010000274.1 GCA_021324135.1 Pseudomonadota bacterium | reverse complement strand
TCGAGAAGGCACGATTTTTGACGAGGCCAAAAATGACCATTTTCGGCCTCGTTGCCGGTACCAGGAGCCCAAATATTGCACCATATAGGTGTCCACGGCCTCGCCTACGATGCCAAAAACAGTCAATTTTGGCCTCGTTCAAGAAAAAGCAAAACTCTTGTTTGTGCTACCTTCTACCGATGGTTACCAGCGGCTGCCTCTGGTGAATAGGCATGGCAAAGTAGAACAAGAAAGATTCTCCACTATAAGCGGCTGTCCAACTTATAATTGATAATTCACTACAAATGGAGTTATACAGTGAGCACCACTATTAAATCCAAAGCATCGCTTGCGGTTTCAGCATTTCGTAAGTTGCACGAAGAGGGATGTTTTGTCTTGCCGAATCCGTGGGATGAGGGGTCCGCTAAGTGTCTCCAACATTTGGGCTTTAAGGCGCTTGCCACCACTTCTGCCGGACTCGCTTTCTCGCGAGGCTTGCCAGATACTGTTACGGCTCTTTCGCGCGATACAGTGCTTACACACATCCGTGAAATTGTTGCTGCAACGCCATTACCTGTGAATGCTGACTACCAAGATGGTTACGCACGTGAACCAGAGGATGTCGCAGCTAACGTGACTCTATGTATTGCTACAGGCGTTGCTGGGCTTTCGATTGAGGATGCAACCGGGGACAATAACACACCTCTCTACGAACGTAACTTAGCAGTTGAGCGAATTCGGGCTGCCAGGGCGGCAATAGATGCCACCAATACAGCCGTCGTTCTTACAGCACGCTGCGAAGCGTGGCTCGTTGGAGATCCAGATTCATTTCGCACAGCGATCGATCGACTGGTTGCCTATGCCGATGCTGGGGCAGATTGCCTATTTGCGCCAGGGGTTCGTGAAGCTCATGAGATTGCAGCGATAGTGAAGGCAGTATCTCCAAAACCAGTCAATGTATTAATGGCCTCAGCTGTCCCTGGACTTTCAGCTGACCGTCTTGCTGATCTTGGCGTTCGCCGCATTTCAGTCGGGTCAGCGCTGGCACGAACAGCGTGGGGGGCATTCATACGTGCAGCAAGGAGCATCGCCGAAACTGGTTCATTTGACTGCCTAGCTGACGCAGCCTCATTCTCCGAGCTTAACGAGATCTTTCAAACTCGGAGCTGAAGCCTGCCCGGCACTAAAGAAGTGCTGCACCGCAGGTGGTGGCAGTAACGTTGCTCAGTGATTTGGTTCGCCCCGGTTTTGAGTATCAAGCAATGCCTCATCAACGTCTTTGATGAAGTCCCGTTTCAAAATGCAATCGAAGTGACCGGCGCCCGCCACGATCCGCACAGGCAGATCAGGACGCAGGCGAAGCAGCGGCTCGACATACATCTGCCGGCATGGATCTTTCTCTCCGACCACGATCGTTATCGGCACCTGAATTTGGCGAGCCTGATCTTCCGTGATTCCCAATTCCGTGATCCCGTGCAAGCAAGCAATAGGGATCGCCTGTCCTCTGCTGCCCGGCTTCAAACCTGCCCAAAAGCGATCGAGAGGGCTGCCGGCCTTGAGCAGTCCCATTCCTCCAATTACGGCTGTTTCAACGCGATCAGGATGCATCGTCAACAATTTCATCGCTACCATTCCGCCCATCGAATAACCGACTATATGCGCTCTTTTGATTTGCAGGTGATCCATGAGGCGCACGACATCTTCGACCATTTGAACGCCATATTGACCTTCCTCGGCAGGCTTGCCGGAAAAGCCGTGCCCGCGGAAATCCATGGCGATTACCTTGAAACTTCTGGATAACTCCCTGACCGTACCAGGCAGCTGCCAGTTTATAAACCCGCTCGAAGCTAAGCCATGCAGCAAAACGACAGGGTCGCCCTGCCCGCGCACGACATAGTGAATCTTTACGCCGTTAGAGTCGAAATCATCGGCCCGAGCTGATTGCACGGGATAAATGAGAAAAACTGCTTGGGCGATCGCGAAGCTTAAAAGCCATCTCGTAAGCATCGCCGTGGTCCATTTAGTCGCCGTGCTCCATTTAGTTTCCGTGGTCCATTGAATCGATGAGATCGATGCGGAGAGTCGGCTTGATTTGTTTCTGCTCATATTGAAAAGACTTTTAATGTTATCGCCCGCCAACATAGGCAAGAAGCGGCACTTCGAGCAATTATACTTCTGTTTGTCCGGTTGTTATGAAGCAGTGTTTTTCATGAAATCCTGCATCACTAGCAGGAATGAGCGATTATGAACCGTAAGACCAGAATCGTTTCGACAGTAGTACTGGTGCTCACCTCAGCGCTGCTGTCCTACTTCGTCAAGTATTCACCCGACGTCGCGCCGATCGTCGATCCAAGTTACGAGACGAGTGCTCCCGAGCTGCAATCATCACCGAACCCGAAGTTTCGCGACAAGGTTGTCTCATCGAATATCGGCATCATCCTCATGTACTCCGATTTTTCAGGGAAAAACGCCACCGCTCTTGAATCGGTGAGAACCTGGGCAAAAGAGCGTTTTATCGAAGATCCGATGTTCCTTCACCCTGCTTCCTTGAGATATTCCGAGCATCACGACAACGTTCTCTCCGCGCTCTTCTACAATTTGTTCGCACCCGTGCGCACGGTTCTGGATCGCTCAATCAAGAGCTGGCTGAGATGGCGTATTGATGAGTTTCATCAAACTGATGCCTATCAATCGTTTCGCCTTGACTATTACGATCTCTTTGGTGTCGACCCGGAGGCAGCCACTCTTCTGGCTCGCTATCAAGAAGAACGCGCCAAGGAGTCCATAGAGATAATCGCTGCATTGTTTTACATTACCGTTGCCATCATCGGCGGTATCGCCATTTACTTGAGGCTTTGCCGTACGAATTGGATTTCACGCGGCAGACTTACTTTGTCTTATGCCTGGTATGTGGCTGCGATTCTCTATTTTGCTCTGGCCTGGCAATCAAGCGAGGTTTCATTTCTAGCCTCCGCCGTGATTGCGTTTGTCGCCGCGTCATATCTGCGACGTCCGCTCAGCATCTCATTTGATGAGGTAGGATTTCTCGAGGTCAGGCTGGCCGACTTGTCTCCAAAGGTGGTGGCGCTTGCCGCCTGGGCTTCTATAACCCTTGTCGGCATCCAGGTCGTAACCTGGGCAAAGAGCGGTAGTTTGATTGAGCCCGATCCGATAACGTTGTTGATTTGCAGCATTACCGGCAATTTCCTTCACGATCCATCACATGCCAAACGAGCTGTAGACCAGGTCGTCGGTCTAATTTGGTTGAGCTTGAGCGCCTGGTGCCTGTACTTCCTCAGGCGCGGCGAAGCACATACGCCTGAGTTCGACGCTGAGATGGAGAAGCTCGATCACGCTCGTATGGTGCGCTGAGCCTGTCGGTTCCACATGGACGGCTTGACCGATATCTTTGCGATCGGCTTTGCGATTGGCGTGGATCGGTGGCGTTTTGTCTGCGATCTGTGTAAAATGACGTGTCACGCCCTTGTGTCGGAACTGGTATACGAGTCGCACTTAAAATGCGATGCCCGTAAGGGATTGAGGGTCCGAGTCCCTCCAAGGGCAATCTTTTCAATCGATATTTCCGCGCGCCAGATTGTCCGCCAGTTTCACCATGGTTGGAAGACGGTTCGGCCCGTGCATCGACTTGACGTTCTGAGCGGCAAGCTCGGCAGTGATACCAGCAGCGGTGACAAACAGCGGTCGCTTGCTGGCGCCCCGCAAAACAAGCACGCCCGCACTCTCACCATCATGGCTTATGTATCGGCTCTTCGCTATGCCGATTACTGAGCTGCGCTCGCCAATGGCTTGATAAAGACGGGCACCAAGCCCGGGCTTTGTGCAGGATGCATCCAGCCAGACATAAGCATCGATCAAGATGGTCTCAGGGAGTGGATTTAAATCGGCAATGAGCTTGAGCAGCAAAGGTAGCTCGCGCTTGTAAAAGCTACCCGCCTCATAGGACTGGGCGGGATCAAAAGAAATTTCTACGTGAGAACTGTTGGATGTAGAACTCCACCAGTGATCAAAGCAGACCAGGGCTGCTCGACACGAAATCTCGCCATAGTGAGCATCAAGACAAGCAATCATAGATCAATCAATAAAAACCCCAGCAAAATGTTCCCACCTGTATTTATTCCGGGTACATTTTCGAGTATGCTACCGCCGTTGTTCGGCAGATGTTTGAAACCCTTTGACAAGAGTCATTCGAGGAAATACTGATGGGCATAACCACCCAACTTGTAAGGCTCAACCAGAAAGAACTGGACGAGATTCTAGCTGATAAATCCGGGCAAAAGTTGCAAACTCTACTGGATGAATGGCGACGCCGTCCAGGCTATGATGAATTTGAATCGCTTTGCTGGCGCTACACCCATGCCAGCGTTTCACAAAAAGGCATGCGCTGGCACGGAAGCACGGTTGAGGAATTGGCCGAGAAATCGGGTATCAGCCACGAACAAATAGAGCAGGAAGTGCAAAAGCTGGGTCTGCACCTCTGGCTCGATCTCGAGAAGCATTGGAATGAGATGCATGCCTTGCTTACCGGCAAGCCGCTGGTTAAGCGACCGGCAGCATGTCCGACAACCGGTGAGGAAAGATCGCATTATCACGAGTTGTGCACTCAAACCAGTGCCGATCTGGATAAGTCACAAGCCGAGATCCAGAGCATGGTCATCGAGCTGAAAGAGTTGCTTACCAATCAGGCAAATCAAGAAGCCCACCGCGCAATCGGGCAACAGGTCGTATTCGCTCCCCAATTCCTGGTTCAGACAAAGGTAGCAATTCAGAAATTGGACGAAAACTATGACGATGACGTGATCGAATCCTGTGAAGAGACCATGCGCGACGCCGCTCGTTCGGCTACGAAGTTGAAGGAGCTGATGAAAGGCCTGCTGGAAGAATTGCAGGAAGAGCGCTTCAGCGAGGCCGGCAAAACTTCGCAAACAATCTTTGTTGAGACGAGGAATCTCAATCAGCATCAGCAGAAGATATTAGCCACCATGTATGCCAAGCCCAAAAAGCAGGTGGTCGACGAAGGCACCACTGGCGATGGCGTTGAATATAACGGCGATGACATCCTGTCGGCTGCCATCACGGGCGCTACCAAAGTTTCTGACTCCCTCAGATGCAGATATCTTTCCGTTGAGCAGGTGAAAAACGTTGCCGCTAAACTCAAATCGCTCAATTTCACGGAGCTGGCGAAGAATGCGGCGGCGGATAATGCCGACTTCGAGCATTGTTTCGACAAGATGCATGAGTTTTACATCGATGCTGCCGATGCCGATCATGCCGTCGTTTCAATCATGCACTGATGCTGACTGAAATCGATCGATCAGGGCGCGAGGGCGGTCAATTCTAAATTATTTCACGGCCGCCGGTTGTTTCACTCTTACTGTATTCTCGAGAACGCCGATGCCTTCGGCTTCCAGCGTCACTACATCGCCATCTTTGAGCCATGAGTATTTGGCCGGTTCGAGTTCCTTATTTGTTTGTGGATCCAGCTTGGCTGAGAATTCGGCGATGCAGCCGTTGCCGACTGTGCCGGAGCCGATCAGATAACCAGGTTCGAGCCCGATGTTTTGCTGCCCGAGCCAGGTCATGATTCGGGGAAAGCTCCAGGCAGCCTTGGCGCTTGTCTTTGGATGAGTGTGATAGAGCGACTTGTAATTGCTCCTGGCGCGCTCCTGTCCATTGAATTTCAGCGTCATCTCCATGTCCAGAACGCCATTTTCATCCATTTTGAAATTCTTGGCCGGAACGAGCTTCGGTCCAATGCTGTTGCCGATGATGAATTTACTGTTTGTCGGTCCCAGTCCCTGCATGTCTTTTTTCTGCACGTCGCGCGCCGACCAATCGTTGAGGATAGTCAGGTAGCAATGATCTTTGAAGAACTTCAGGGCATCGTTTTCGTTCTTTAGAAGCGCCGGCTGTGTGACATAGCAGCCAATCTCGAACTCATAATCGGCCGCCAGGACGAACTGGGGCACGATCACCTCATCGCCAGGTCCGAAGAGCTTTTCCGCCTGTATATCGACGATGTAGTATGAGCCATGGTCATACCATTCAGGCCAGATGCTGGTGCCGCGCTTTTCCCGGATTTGCTTAACATGAGTCTCAAAACCAAGAAAATCCAGTAGTACTCTCGGTTCAGGAACCATAGTGCCAAAGATTTCGACTGTGTTTCGGCATGGTTGATAAAGCATGTTCTGCCTCCGGAAATGTCGTGAATGCCTGATTATCTCAGGTTCGGCTCGAAAGTCGGGCATTCTCAACATTGCCCTTATAAATCGAGCGCCTAACTAAACGGATGCAAAGGTCCGGCTCCTGAAAACTTGCTATACTCCGGCTGTTCTGCCGAAGCAAACTGCCGGGGATAAGCATGAAACATTCAGAAGCTTTCGTTAAGCTGGTCGAAGAGATCAAGCCGAGCATCAAAGAGACCACGCCCGAGGTGGTGCTGAAGCGCCAGCAAGGTGGCGAGAAGTTCTATTTCATCGACGTGCGCGAAGACCACGAATGGGTGGAAGGGCACGCTCGAGGTGCTCAGCACATCGGACGCGGTGTGATCGAGCGCGACATCGAAAAGTTGATTCCCAACAAAACGGATGAAATCGTCCTATACTGTGGCGGCGGTTTTCGCTCCGCCCTGGCAGCATATAACATTCAAAAGATGGGCTACACGAATGTTATTTCGATGGATGGGGGCATCAGGCGCTGGCGGGAACTCGGTTATCCTGAGGAGAAGCCGTTGAGCGCCCCAACCAAGGCGTTTGCCATAGCCGGCATCATTGGCATCATATGCGGTGCGATGAGCCCGGCACTGGCAGGCGGCGAAGCAAGTGATGCTTTTGCGCCGATTCAAGCTTCCACAGCCGCGGATCCTGCCGGCATGCAGCTGATGTTTATCTCAATCGGATTGCTTTTCGTCCTCGTCTTCTCCATATTCGCCGGCACAATGTATTACATGTGCAAAGACAAAGGCAAAGGCAAAGGCAGAGGACACTCGACCGTGCCACCAGAAACGGTGGCGCCGGATCTGGAAACAACCACTCGAGTCTGAGTCAGGATTATTTTCCCGGTGCCGATTTTTCCGTGCCTGCACATAGACATTTTTGATGCAGTCTTGGATATGATCAGGATGAAACCGAACCAAGATATGTAGTCAAGTGTTGCGCTCGAAAGAGGCACCACAGATAATGTCATCGGTGGAGTGACAATCTAGAAAGTCATCGAAGAATGAATACCAACCCTAAGGTTCAAGCGGATCCCGTCACGTTGAATGGACTGGAGGCGTTTCTCGATCAAGCTCATGTCGAGATCGTCAATCCGGTTCCTGAGGAGGTTTTCAGCCAGCACGCAGCAGGTGTGCCTTCGCTCGAGGCCGGGCTCGAAAAGACAGGAACTTACTACGAAACCAGAACCTTGCTTGAATTGTTGGGGCAGGTCCAGAAAGTTCATGACCTCCTGGCCGAAACCAACCTGCGCCTCACGCGCGCCTATGCCAGACTCAAGCATATGGAGCGGGTGGTCGAAGAGCAGGAGAAGAGGCTGGAATTGATTCCGGCTCTGGAAAGTCAGGCGATGCGCGCTGCCGAGTTGCAGCACAAATACGAGGGTGCGATTGCCGAACTGGAAAAAATGCGCCAACCCTGGTGGAATCGTCTGTCGAGCCACGGCGGTCCCTGATCGAATCGGACAATTGCCCATCGCGCCTTCTGAGAAGTATAAACTCAAAGGCGCGATTTTGATTCAGTTTAACTAATCAAGACCGGTCAAGCGGGCGCTTGTACAAGCAGAATCAGCTGGAAGCGCAACCGGCCGTTTTTTCAGTGCCTTCCACATCATACCCGGCGCTGCGCCAGGCATTGGTACCGCCGGCGATATTGCAGATTTTTATGTCCGGATAGCGCTTTCGTATGATGCAAGTCGCTATGCTCGAGCGATAACCGCTGGCGCATACGATGTATGTCGGACGGCTGGAATCAATGCTGCCCAGTCGTTCATGCAACTCCGCCAGAGACAGGTGAGCAGCGCCGGGGACGTGCCCGGCTTTGTACTCCCCGATGCGCCTGACGTCAATTATTTGCATTTCCGCCTTTGAGTTCATTTTGTCTTTGAACTCATCCACGCTTATATGCGGAATCTCAGCGAGCTTGAAGCCGGCCTTGCGCCAGGCATCAACGCCGCCGTCGAGATAGCCGATAACCGTCTCATGCCCGGCGCGCGCCAGACGGGTTATCGCTTCCTGCAGATTATCCTCATTCTCTACAACCAGGACCATCGACGTGCCGATCGGCACGAGCGCCCCGGTCCAGGAGGCAAATTGGCCGCCCAGCCCGATATTGATTGAGCCGGGGATGTGACCGGCACCAAATACAGCACCAGGTCGCACATCGATCACGACCTGATCCTTCCGCATCAGCTCATTTACGCGCTCGGGCGAAAGTGGCTCCGGCGGCGCCAGATCTCTGAGGGCGGCGGCGCCCTCCTGATTCTTAGCCACCGCCACCGGAAAGTACGCCGGCACCTCGGGAAGGTCAGCGCACAGCATGGCGACGAAATCATCTTTCGACATTTCCTGCAGTGCATAATTGAATCGGCGTTGATTACCAATCGTCGAGCAGCGCTCGCTTGAAAGATTTTTGCCGCAAAGCGAACCGGCGCCATGAGCCGGATAAACCATAACCTCATCATCAAGCTTCAGCAGTTTATTATGCAAAGTATCATACAAAAGACCAGCCATATGCTCGCTCGTAAAACCCTGCGAGCCCGCCAGATCAGGTCTGCCGACATCACCGATGAAAAGCGTGTCGCCGGTCAGCACCATATTTGGTTTGTCCGATTGCTCCAGATCGCTCACCAGTATACAAATGCTGTCCAGCGTGTGACCCGGCGTTTCCAACACTTTCAGCTTGGCTTTGCCGAGACTGATCTCGTCTCCATCCTGCACACTTCTATGAGCGACTGATGCTTTCGCCGCTTTGCCGAACAATATCTGAGCCCCGGTGCGCTCAGCCAATTCCTTGTGACCACCGACGAAATCGGCGTGGCTGTGCGTCTCGATTATGTACTCGATTTTCAGCCCATTTTCTGCAGCAGTGTCGATGTACTGATCGACGTCTCTCTGCGGATCCACAACACAAGCCTTGCCCTGCGAGCCAATCATGTACGAGGCATGGGCCAGGCAGCCCAGGTAAAATTGTCGGAAAAACATCGCTCAAACCCCCGGCGTGCCCAAACAGATCTCAACAAGGGTACCGCGGAAAGTGCTCCCCTTCTGAACAAACAATATTCCTTTAATTGTATGCCCGATTGGAAGCGGCACGGAATGTATCTTTGCAACAATCCGGGTGGGCAAATTAATACGGCTGGTCTGCCTGTTTTGTATGATTAACAGTTCATCCCGGCCTCGCTCAATCGGGGCGCGGGCTACGATTTGCGATGCACGACGAGCGAAAGCGGAGGAATAATGGCTCAGCGAAGGTTTACGGCAATGGCAGCTGCTTCGATTCTTGCGGCGATGGTTGTCATTCCATCCGGACGTTCCCCCTCAGTCAGCGCCGCCTATGCCAATACGCCTGCGGCCGGGACTTTGAGCAGTGAAGCGGGTAAACGCAAAGGCAGCCCCCCAAGCAAAGCAGAGCGGAATGAGGGTAGTGAAGCGAAGAAGAGCAAAGCGGTTATTCGCCTGCCTCGCACTGCCATTCCGGAAACCTACCGCATATTCATAGAGCCCGACCTGCAAAACAAACAATTCAGCGGCGAGGAAACCATATTCATCCAGGTCCTCGAGAGTACACGAGAGATTGTCATCAATGCCGACGAACTGGAAGTGGTCGAGCCTGAAATTTCACTGTCTAGCGACAAAGGGCATGGCGACTGGGTTGCTGCCGAAAAAATCGGCATGGACAAGGAAAATGAGCAAGTCCGTTTTCACTTCCCCCGCAACTTGAAGCCGGGCAGGTATGAACTTCACATGAAGTTTGCAGGGCATCTCAATGACAAACTCGTGGGCTTTTATCTCTCGACGTTCAAAAACGACAAAGGCGAAAAGCAGGCTCTGGCAGCCACTCAACTGGAAGCGACAGATGCAAGAAAAGCATTTCCCTGCTTCGACGAGCCGGACATGAAAGCAAAGTTCAAGATTACCCTTTCAGTCGACCCGGCTCTGACAGCCATTTCAAATATGCCCGTGCTCCGCGATCAAGTCGATCAGCGCAGCAACAAACGACAGATCACCTTTGAAGAGACACCGAAGATGTCGACTTATCTGGTGGCTATGATTGTCGGTCCTTTTGAGAGCACCGAGCCGATTAAGGCGAATGGTGTCGATATCCGCGTGTGGACCGTGCCGGGCAAGGTAGAGCAAGGACGATTCGCCCAGGAGGCAGCGGCCAAAATGCTGCCTTATCTCGAGAGTTATTTCGGAGTCAAATACCCGCTCAAGAAGCTCGATTTGATCGCCATTCCCGATTTCGGACCGGGAGCCATGGAAAATTTCGGCGCCATTACATTTAGAGAGATTCGGCTGCTTGTCGATGAGAAGACCGCATCAACTACAGCCAGGCAGGACGTTGCCGCCGTGGTGGCGCACGAGATGGCCCACCAGTGGTTCGGTGACCTTGTCACAATGAAGTGGTGGGACGACCTCTGGTTGAATGAAGCTTTCGCCACCTGGATGGGAGCCAAAGTCGTCGACAATTACCGACCGGACTGGCATTCATGGGACCTGTTCGTCAAGGATAGAGAACATGCCTTAGCGCTCGACTCTCTGTCATCGACCCATCCAATCTATGCTCAAGTTTCCGATCCGGCTGAGGCGGAGGAGATGTTCGACGAGATCACTTATGAAAAGGGCGCCTCAGTCCTGCGCATGCTCGAGAAATATCTCGGCGAGGAAACGTACATGAAGGGTGTTCAGCAATACATTCGCGAGCACGAATACGCCAATGCGGAAACCAACGATCTTTGGCAGGCTCTGGAATCCGTTTCAGGCAAGCCGATCGCCAAAATCATGCACGAATGGATTGATGGTTCGGGATACCCTTGCATTACGGTTGAAACCACCGATGGTACCAGGAAAAATCAGCCCGCCCGTCTTTCTCAATCGCAATTCTCGATTTCAGAAATCGCCAATAAGAAAACCAAAGAGCCCAAGCCGCTCTGGCAGATTCCTGCTACAGCGCGGTTTCTAGGAAGCGATAAGAATGACGAAGTGGTTCGCTTTCTGCTGGCCGAAAAGAAACAACCAGTCTCGCAGCTGCCCTCAGATCGGTTGTTCTTGCTGAATGCAGGAGCTGATGGGTATTTCCGCGTCCAGTATCCGCAAGCCATGCTGCACGAGCTCGGCAAACGAGCCCAAAAAGAGTTGAGCGCCCGCGAGCGCTATCAGCTTCTCGATGATACCTGGGCCATGGTGGAAGCAGGCAACTTGCCGATTGCCCAATATCTTGCCTTGACCGGTGACTACAATCAGGAAACCGATCCCAATGTGATCGAGCTGCTCGTCGGGCAATTCCAGACCCTGGATTGGTACATCAAGGATGAGTCGCGACCGCAATTCGCTGCCTTCGTGCGCGACCGCCTCTCGCCCATTGCTCGCAAATTGGGTTGGGAACCCGCTGAGAATGAGCCCGAGCTGACCCAGCTTTTGAGAGCTCAGGTGCTGACGGCTATGGGAACGATCGGACAAGATCCCGCCACCATATCCGAGGCCCGCAAGGAATGGAACATCTATCTCAGTAACCCGGAATCATTGAATCCGAACCTCTACGAGCCGCTCGTGATCATCATGGCGTATAACGGCGATGAGACCGTCTATGAAGAGATGCTGCGACTGTTCAAAGAAGCTCGCACGCCGGAGGCATCGGTGAGGAATTTGAACGGACTGGCATACTTTCGCAATCCGCTCTTGCAAAAACGCACTCTCGAGCTGGTTTTGACTGATGAGGTCAAAACGCAGGATGCACCACATGTGATTTTGACTCTGTTGATGACGACAGCCGGTCGACAGTTGGGCTGGTCATTTGTGAAAGAGCATTGGAGCGAAATGGAAGCGCGCTATCCCAGGCATATATTTCCTCGTATCGTGGGCGGCGCCACATCCCTTGTTCTTCAGGAGCAGGCCGATGATATCAGCCGCTTCCTGAGCGAGCATCCGATGAAGGCCGGGCGCCGGGCCGCCGGAAAGGTGGTCGAGCGGGTTCGCAGTAACGTTCGACTGAATGAAAGAGCCAGTCAACCACTCAGCCAGTGGCTGAAAGACTTCAGCAATCGAACGAGCGCATCGCTGAACTAACCCATTCATGCCTCTCTCCAGGCGCAAAGCTGCGCGCACCGCCCCGATCGCCGCCGATAAATCGGCTTGTTAAGCACGTCCTGGATGCCGGTTCTCATTTGCAGATTGGAGAATTTTCGGTAAAGTATAGATGGAGCCTACTATACAGGCTCTGCTGTACCAGGAACCGAGTTCTCAACGGATGTCCAGCTCTGAAGATAACCTGAAAACGCCGCCGGTGCGTGCTCTCGTCCTTTCGGGCGGTGGCGGTCGCGGTGCCTATGAAGTCGGCGTCATGCAGGCATGTGCCGAGCGAGACTTCCATTTCGACTGGATTGTCGGCACCAGTATCGGTGCAATCAATGCCTGTCTTGCCGGGCAAAACGATCTTGATAAACTAATCGATCTCTGGCTGCGGATTCGCTCGCAGGACATTTATAAGTTTCCCGATCCCGGACACCTTCGCCGGGTGGTCTTCGGACAGCAGCTCGGGCTTTTAGACACCTCGCCTCTGGAGAATCTGCTCAGAAGTTGTATTAATCTAGAAAGATTAAAGGCGGGTCCGAGCAAAGTCGGCTTCGTCACGACCGATTTGTGCAACCTGACGACCCGCCTCATAACTGTTGATGAAATCAACTCCCAGGACGATTTGATTGATGTCTTGATGGCATCATCGGCAATACCATTGCTTTTTCCTCCCCGAAGGTTGTTTGGTGAGGGTTGCTGGATTGACGGGGGACTGGTTAGAAACACCCCGATCCAGGCGGCGATAAATCTGGGCGCCACCGAGATTTACGCCGTTCTCGTCGAACCGAACTCCATAGATAACTGTCCAAACTCGCTCGTGCAATTAGTATCAAGGTTAGCCGAGATTGTCTTCGATCACTCGGCGCGCAGCGGCATCGCCCACGTCAACCAGCACAATCGTCTGGCTGACCTGGGCGACCTGCGCAACTACCGCAGCAACAACTTTTGCCTGATCGAGAACAAGACGGAGGAGTGCAAGTCATGCCAATCCAACGGCGGTGGGCACGATGATAATCAATCGAGCCCCATGAGCGCCTTCGATTTCGTCAACCTGGCGAACCAGAAGGAGCTCAAGCGCGTCAGGCTCTTCATCGTCACGCCGGCACGGCAAGTGGTCGGATCGATTCTGGATATCGATCCATTAGCGTCAAACTGGCTGCTCAGGCTGGGCCACGACGATATCATCCGCAAATGCGTAGCGGTTGCTTAGCGCCGCCTGCGGCACTAACTGCCGCTTTACTGAGGACTTTTGGCAGCGTCCTTTTTTGACTTATCGTGCCTTTGCGGCTGGGGAGGCTTGTTACGGCGAAACTGTCCAGGCTTCAGGGGCTGCAGCTTCGGATGCTCCACTTCCGATTCCTTGGCCACTTCTTTGTACCGCTTGGGGATCGAGAAGAAGTTCTGATCCGCCTCACGTTTAAGGCACCAATCGGTGGATAAACAGTCGACGGTGCGCCCTTTCTCATCCTTCAAAGTGATTTTGAACGGCACATTGGCTAGACCCTTGATCCCATAAATCCGCTCGAGCAGCGTTTTCGCCTGAGGCTGCAGTGGCAACTCGTTATCAGTCAAGACACTGATTTCGCTGGGGTCTATTCCGGCTTGTTTGATTTTTTCAGGCGTATACTTGGGCTTGCCGGTATAGACTGTGACGTTTTGGCCGGCCAGCTTTTGGCTCTGCTCCTTCGGGCTCGGTTTGGCTTCCTCGAGCTTATCGACGTCAAATCGTTCGACGCATTCCAGCCCAGTAAAATCCGCGGCCGGAAGCTTACAAAACACCTCTCCTTTGCTGTTAAAAACGATCACCTGCCAATCAGGAGCGGTGGCGATTACACCCATTTCCCGGCTGATAAACTTGAATCCGTCTTTGTTCGTGCATACGGTATAGGGTTGTTGATTGTCGGTGGTTTGCGAGATCACCCAAACGTCTTTGCCGGCGTGCTTCTGCCATTCCTCTTTCGTCTTGGTGGTCTCCTGGTCCGACCCCCGAATCATGCGTGTTTCCTTGCCCGAAGCCGCTGAGCCGACCCAGAGAAAACAAGAACAGCCAAGCATCAAGATGACCAATTTTTTCATGAACAGACCTTTGAGAGATTACGTTTATATATCATAATTTCAGGCGATTCTGATTGGCCGGGGACAAGTTTTTGAGCCACCGAAATTCGTTTGCAGGCACACTAATCTCTTTGACCTTCGGCTCTGCGATCTTTTTTTCGGCGCTTCTGATGTTTATCGTCGAGCCATTGGTAGCAAAAATGCTTTTGCCTACCTTTGGCGGCTCCCCTAATGTTTGGAACACATGCGTCGTCTTTTTTCAGATTTTGCTCTTGTGCGGCTATTTTTATGCGCACCTGCTGAGCACACAGTTGAGGCCGATGCGGCAACTTGCCGTGCACTTCGCGGTGCTCTGCTTGCCGCTCATGTTTTTACCTCTTCGAATTCCTGTCTTGGTACCACTTTTCGATCATCCCTTCATCTCTGTCATGTATCAGCTTGCTGTGTCGGTCGGTGTGCTGTTCTTCGCCATCTCAACCACCGCGCCTCTACTGCAGAGCTGGTACAGCAAAAGCACCGGATTGAGCGCCGGAGATCCTTATTTCTTATATGCAGCCAGCAATGCCGGTGGTTTGTTAGGCCTGGTCGCTTATCCTCTCTGGTTGGAGCCCACGTTTCGCATCGTTGAGCAGGCGCAGATTGTATCGATCGTCTACATTATCTATGCCTTCCTTGTGGCCATCAGCGGTGCCGTCGTTTATCACCGGTTCAAAAGCGATCGCAATTCATCGACTCTAGCAGAGCCTAAGTCGGCATCGAGTCTGACTGCGCCTGATGATCACAAGCATCTGGGCGAGCTCAAAGAGTACGGAGCACTGTTCATTTATTCGATGGTGCCATCAAGCCTGGTATTGGGCCTGAC
>JAJPJO010000128.1 GCA_021324135.1 Pseudomonadota bacterium | reverse complement strand
CGTGGTGATGGCGAGTTTGCCATCGCCGAGATGCATAACGCTCTGGAGATACTCCCCAACGATCTCAACTTGCGGGCACAACTGGCCGAATTGGCTTTGCGCCAGGACAAGCTCGATGTTGCCGAGCAGGAGTATCGAACCATCCTGGCCGTAAAGCCCGAGGATCCGACGGCATTGCTTGGCTTGTCGCGCGTTTTTTACCGGAAAGCCAAGCGCGAAGGTCAGTATCCGCCAGGCTGGCAGGAGCTGATGGATAAGCTTCAGAACGTCATTAGCGAACAATCGGTCACCGGTCAGATGGTAAAAGGCGCCAAAAATCTGACTGAGAAAGTGCAATTATCAGAATTTGAGAAGGCGCTCAAAGAAAATCATTTTCGCGAGGCCAGGCAATATATTTCGCAGGTGATCGGGGTCCATAAGTCAGATCCCTACGAGCTTTTGACCCTCGCTGACCAGGCATACAACGACGGCGATTTGAAGTCAGCCGAGGAGGCTTATGGTTACGCCAAGGAAATACCGGAAGTTGCTACCCGGGCCGAGCAGGGCATAAGCAGAATAGCAAACCAGCGCAGCGAGGCTAAGCGACGAGTCGAGTTGGGTAATGCCACGTGGCAGACACCGGCAGTTGCTATAGACAATTACAAGCAAGCGCTGATTGCCGATCCGCAAAATTCGGACGCATACTATGGCTTGTACAAGCTGTACTACCGGATGAAGCGGGACGATAAGGAAGCAATCGAATACGCCAATGTCTTTTTGGAGACCTCCGATGACGGCAATCCACTAAGGAAAGAAGTGGAAGAGGATCTTTCTAAGTTGAAAAAGCGTGTACGTAAGCAAAATTCCAAGTAAGATTATTTAAGGGGTTTCATCTTGATTGTCAAAGTGAGGGAAGCATGGATTTAGGCAAACTAAGAGGGAGCCCAGGTGAAAGCAGCCCACCTGATGACCAGGCAAAAGATTTGCCGAGCACTACTCCCAAGATTCGCGGTAAGAATCCCAAGAACATCACCGAAACGAAGGCCTGGAAAGAAGGAGTCGGTGGTTTCCGCCAGGTCTGGAGCAACTACCTCAACACGCTGTCGACCGCTTTTCGGCGCATGACGCGCGCCGATCAAGAGCAGCTGATCACCAAGCTGTGCCAGGTAATCACAGTCGGATGCGCAATCGTTCTGACGACATTCTTCTATCAGTTCGTGCCGACATTGATAAGAGTATTCGCGCTTCCCGCCTTTATAGTCGGCTCCTGGTTCATCGCCACCAGAGTCGTCAGTCCGATGATAATCACCCAGTTTGAAAACAAATTGAATCCGAATTAGCGCTCAGCACATCATGGCTGAGCGAGGCGGGCATAGACAGCCAGAGCATTCATCATCTTCTTTCCCAGCGCCCGAGGCTTCTCTCAAGTCATGATCATGAAGGACAAGAACAAGGTTTTGCAATACGCTGGTGGTGGACTGATTGTAGCCGCCGCTTTTGCACTCATGCTTCCCGGCTGGCTCTTCTACCTGGCCGGCTTGTGGCGAATTATCTCGCTTGTTGTCACAATGTTAGTGGTGGCATGGTTAGTTGTTTATATCTACCACAAGCTGTGCCCACCGAAGAAGAATCAGTCCAGGCAACCAGCAAATAACGGAGTAAACGAGCCATCCTCTGATGAAGGCACCGAAGGTAGTACCGGATCTGCGGAGCGGACAGGCGAGGATGAGTGAGTAAACGCCGGGGAGTAGGCTTCAACATGAGATGCACAAGAAGCAGTTTTACGACTTTGCTCGCAGTTGCGCTCGCACAGTCCCTTTCAATTTTATGTGTCAATGATGCCGGCGCGCAGATGAACACGGATCCCGATTTTTACTACAAAGCTCCCTCAACCATTCACGGCAAGACCGTCGTCCTGCCGGTAGGATCGCATTTCGAGGGGACAATCAACGACACAATCTCATCCACCAGTCGAAACGGACAGAGGTTTTCGATCGAGATCACATCGCCTGTAATGTCAAACTCGACCGATGTGATCATCCCGGCGGGCTCGAAGATCATCGGCGAGGTCGTTGAAGCGCTGCCTTCAAAAGCTCAGCGGCAAGTCAAAGGTCATTACAAAAAGCTCGGCAAGCTGCGCACCCAGCTCAAGACACTGGTCACTCCCGATGGAATGACCTATCCTTTGTTTGCTAGCATTCAAGCTGAGTACACATCGACCGGAATCCTCGGTCATTTGAACCCGAACCGAGAACTGGGTAATCCAAACGTCGGCTATGTAGGGAGCCAGGCCGGCTTCAGCGCCGTCGCACCGGGAGTAAACAACGCCAAGTATCCGGGTCGTGGACCGGTCGTCGTCGATCGGCGTGAATTTTTGCGCGATCCGATTTTCGGCATAGATCAGCTGCAATCGAGATTGAACAGTTATGGAACGCCGGTGATCAGATCGGTTCAGCGCAAGGGAAATGAAATCTACATTATGGCTGGATCGCCGCTCACCATCAAGCTTGAAGGTCCGTTGAAAATGGGCATCGCACCCTCCAAAGGAGCGCTGTCGATCGATCTCGATCCGGTTACACCGGCATTGCATTCGCCCAACGACGGATCGTTTCGTCGCTTTCAGCCTGTGAGCACGATCCCGGAGAGTCAGCTGCAGCAACAACCTCCTGCTCAAGCTCCGCCCCCTCAAGAGCTCGGCCCTCCTGATCCTGACGGCGATATTCCCGCCTTTTTACGCAGGCCGAAGAAAGGATTTGATCCCGGTGCCGGCGGTGCCTTCCAGCCCGCACCAAATGCGGTGCAGGCACCTCCTCAGCAGAACAACGTTCCGGTGCAGCAAGGCACTCAGACAGCCCCGCAATCCATGCAGCCTCCAGCCGGTTCCTACCAACAACAAAGTGCGCCGCAGCAATTGCCTCAAGGACTCCAGGCAAAACCAGGTGAAAGTTTCTAAGCAGTTTTACACAGTAATCTTTCTATGCCTGATCTTCCTTGCCGGCACGACAACGGAATGCAGTGGCGCGCAGGCAGAAATCAGGGCGAGACTTGGCTATTTCAATCTCGCCATGATTAAGGCGAAGTTTCCCTCAACTGTGAGCGAGACCGATGCCTTGCGCCAGATCCGTAGTGCCGTCGAGATGGCCGCAACTCAGAGGCATCTTGATGTCATTGTCGATGGAGCGAGCGTTTATAGCGGCGGTGCGATTTTCGTGGAAAACGGCCGAGATGTGACTGCTGATGTTGCCGCAAACTTGAATATGACGGGCTTCGCTCAAAGTCAGGTCGAGGCGCGCCTAATTGTAGCTAAGGTGTCTTACTTCAATCTCCAGAAGCTAAAGGAATTGAATCCGACCTTAGACATCGATTCAATCAGGCAAGAAGCTGAGGCTAAACTGCGCAAAGACGTCAATGATGGAAACGAGCAAATTCTCTCCGCGAAGAAAAACGGCCAATCTTCAGCCGAGCTCCAGGCCCTCGCATCCAGGCTCCAGCAGGAGATAAACATAAAACAAAAAGCTTATGCTGACCTCGTGCAAGAGCGCAACCGCGTGCAACTTCAAAAGATCGCCCAGGCCATCGCCATCCTGTCTAATGGCCAGGCTAACCAGATTGCTCTGGAGGAAACCGGCAT
>JAJPJO010000199.1 GCA_021324135.1 Pseudomonadota bacterium | reverse complement strand
GGGAAAAATCTGGATTTTCGGATTCAGGAAATAACCGACCTGGATACCCTCAGGCGTGTAGACAATCACTCTGGCGTCACTCATATCATTTGGCTCCTCATCAAAGGCGCTGATTGCGGCTTGTATATTGTCCCCTCTTTGAATCGCAGCCAAAGAATGCTTTAGAAACAGTCCGCAACAATAGGATTCTGAAGCGATCGAGAAAGTTTTGCAGCGAATCAGCCTGGAGCGGCTTCGATAGCCACGATTAGAGGAACTCAATATAGCCGGGCTCAGGCTTTTTCAACGATCCGGATCTCAATAGTTTGTCAGCCCGAACTTTTGGGTTAGACTTCTCCATAATCGTTCGGGCACTCTTGAAATGACCCGAGTGTGGCAGAATTACTAATGGATACTGTGAGGAGTTTGCTAAATGTCGTACACGATTGTCGCTGATATTTGCGAGGGAATCGGTGATTGCATTCCCGTTTGTCCAGTCGAGTGCATCCACTGGGCCGAGGGTAAATCAAACGCCAAAGGCACGAAGTACACCTACATTGATGATGCTACCTGCATCGATTGCGGCGCTTGCCTCTCCGCTTGCCCGGTCGAGGGTGCCATTCTCGATGAGTGGAAGCCAGAGCTGCAAAAGCCATAAAGCACCCTCTCTTCAAAAACTCCAGCTACCGGCGGCCGGACCTGCGAACTCAACCGCTATCGGTTGAGCCTACAGCCTCGGGGCATGCGTTAATTGGCAACCAGCCCAGCTTGGGCTGGTTGCTATTTTGCTGCTCCGCCCGGCAATCAAATCAGCCGACCTGAAGAAGTGTAACTGCCGAGAGCGGGTAATCTGAGTCGATTCTAAGAGCGGTTCAGGTCAATATGATATGATTTCATCTTGCGAAAATGAAGTTGATAACTAAATTGGAACGAAAGACATGGGACTTGCTGTAGAAAAGAAAAAAGAGATTATTGAGAAAAGCCGTGTGCACGGCAAAGACACCGGATCGCCTGAAGTTCAGGTATCGATGCTCACCGAGCGCATCAACGAGCTCACCGAGCACCTGCGTTCGCACAAGAAAGACTTCCAGAGCCGTCGCGGCCTGCTGATGATGGTAGGCAAGCGCAGAAGACTCCTTCAGTACTTGAATCGACAGGATCATGACCGATATCGCAATGTCATCGAGAAACTCGGTCTAAGAAGGTAATGATGCAGGCGGGCAGATTGCTCGCCTCTTTTGTGGAATCGCTGAGCAAGACTTTAGCAAGCCAAGCAAGAAATATCAGTGAAGACGCAAATGGGCGCGAGCAACCCCAGGGCGTCTAGCCCTGCTTGCCGATCGGGCCCGCCTGGCGATAGCGGCAGAGTGTAGCAGAGCCAATTTTTGAGGTTAGAGAAGTGCAAACTATGACAGATCAAGTCCGGACTTTTGAGCTTGAGATTGATGGCAAGCAGGTTGAGATTCGAACGGGCAGAATGGCTAAGCAAGCCCATGGAGCTTGCGAAGTTCAATGCGGCGACACGCTCGTGCTCGTCACCTGCGTCCAGAGTAAGGACATTCGCGAGGGCATCGATTTCTTCCCTCTGCTCGTCGACTATGAAGAGAAGCTTTATGCGGTCGGCCGCGTGCCGGGAAGTTTTTTGCGCCGAGAAGGACGCGCCCCCGACAAAGCGATATTGACCAGCCGGCTTATCGATCGTCCGATGAGACCGCTCTTTGCCGAAGGCTTTTACAATGATGTTCAGATCGTTGCCACAGCCATGAGCGCCGATCAAGAGAACCCACCCGATACACTGGCCATGCTTGGCGCTTCGGTTGCCATCGGCCTGGCCGGGCTGCCCTTCCACGGACCGGTTGGTGCTGTGCGGATCGGGCGCGTCAAGGGCAAACTGATCGCCAATCCGACTTACGAGCAAATCGATCAATCCGATATGGACATCGTGGTAGCCGGCACCGAATCATCGATCATGATGGTCGAGGCTGGTTGCAAGCTGATCAACGAGCGCGATGTTCTTGCCGCGATTGACTATGCCCACCAGAAAATCAAAAAGCAAATCGAAGAGCAACATGAGCTCTTCCGATCGCTGGGCATTGAAAAACGAGCTTTCGAGCCGGCTGCGAAGAATCAAGATTTGTTGAACCTGATTCACGAGCGCGCTCATGATAATTTGAAAGCCTCGATGAACGGCGTTACCGACAAAGCAGTGCGCAGCAAATTCATCGACGCCGCATTGAAAGCGGTCACCGATGCCATCGAAGCTCTGCCTGAGGATCACGCCCTGAAAGCAGTTTCGCTTTCGACCATTAAAGTTTATCTTGAGGAATACGAAGCGGAGCTCATGCGCAAGCAAGTGCTCGAAACCGGCATCAGAGCCGATGGGCGGCGCTGCGATGAGATCAGACCGATTACCGTCGCCACCACAATTCTGCCAAGAGCTCACGGCACCGGCTTATTCACCAGAGGAACGACGCAAGTTCTTTCGGTCGCCACGCTTGGCATTTCAGGCGACGCTCAGAAACTTGATTCGATCGATCCGGTGACTGAGAAACGCTATATGCATCATTACAACTTCCCGGGCTTCTCCGTCGGCGAAGTGAAGCCGATGCGCGGTCCCGGGCGCCGCGAAATCGGACACGTTGCGCTGGCTGAGCGGGCGCTTCTGCCGGTGCTTCCCGAGCAAGAAGAGTTTCCCTACACCATAAGAGTGGTCTCGGAGGTCCTCGAGTCGAACGGATCGACATCGATGGCGTCAACCTGCGGCTCGAGCCTGGCCTTGATGGATGCAGGCGTGCCAATTACCGCAACCATCGGCGGTATCGCCATGGGTCTGATTCTGGAGAGCGAGCGCTTCGCCATTCTCTCTGATATTCAAGGGCTGGAGGACTTCCTCGGCGACATGGACTTCAAGGTAGCCGGTTCTCGCGAGGGGATCAGCGCCCTGCAGATGGACATCAAAGTGCAGGGTATCTCGGTTGAGATCATGCGCGTGGCTCTCGAGCAAGCCCGCAAAGGTCGGATTCACATTATCGATAAAATGGAAGCGGTCATTCCAAAAGCAAGACCGGAGCTGTCGAGATGGGCTCCACGACTGATAACCATTAAAATCGATCCTGATGATATCGGCACGGTCATCGGCCCTGGCGGCAAGATGATTCGCAGAATCATCGAGGAGACAGGCGCGTCGATCGATATCGAGGATGATGGCACGGTCGTGATCGGATCAGTTGAAGCCGGCGGCGGCGAAGCCGCTCGCGACATGATTTTGCAGCTGGTGAAACGCATCGAAGTCGGAGGCGTTTATGCCGGTCGGGTCACCCGCATCATTCCGGTCGGCTGCTTCGTCGAGCTTCTGCCCGGCAAAGAAGGCATGGTCCATATATCTCAGCTCGAGAATCGCCGGGTCAACAAAGTCGAGGATGTGGTTTCCGTCGGGCAGCGCGTTGTCGTTAAGGTGCGCGAGATCGACGAGCGGAACCGGGTCAACCTGACAATGAAAGAAGTGACCGAGCAAGAGAAAAAACAGTTTGAAAAATAGCTGAGCGCAGTCCATTGAGCGGATTGCGCGTCAAATGAAATGGTGGCATCTCGGCAATGGAATTTTTCCCGGCATTCGATTGGACTTGGCAAAACTCATCCAGGCGCGGCAGGCATATCGCCGCCGGCTCGAGGGTTTCCCTGATCGCTGCCTGCCTGTCTGTTGCGTTTCTCTTGCCGATCTTGCCCGGGCCGGGCGCCTTTGTCGAAAGTGCCGATCAGTTTCAAGGCGTGACCTCCCTTAGTTTAAACGGCTGCGCCTGGGCGAAACGCTCAGCCAAGTCGAAGAAAACCAGGGCGGCGGCAAAACGATCGAAGTCTGCCAGACAGTCCGGGCGGAAGTCCGGGCGCGGATCGCGGCGCGAGCGCCAAGCGGAGCGGCGATCATCGCGGGGGCGAAAACGGCATGGCGAGCGAGAAAAGCACGCCTCCGCCAGGGAGCGCCGGCGCGGTCGCGGACACAAGCGCGCTCACGAGCGGGCCGAAAAGGCGGCCAAGGAGCCGCCGCCCAAGCCGAGTGCGGAGCAACTGCAAGCCATTCATCAGCGGGAAAGCGCCTATCAGTTAATGTCAAGGGCTTATAAACTCTACGATCTCGGCATCAATGCGCGCCTGGCCGGAAACTATCCCGAGGCGGTGGCCAAGCTGAGTGAGGCCTGGAAATTGTTCAACGACGCCAGAGATTATCAGCGCACCGGTGAGTCGAGCATGCTTGAGGCGCTGGTTCACTTCGAGCTCGGTCAGGCGTTTGAATCAGACGGAGACACGCTCAGTGCCCGGGACAGCTATGTTCGTTGTTTGAACATCCGTCCGTCGGTTATTGACGCATCCATCCATCTCGTCAACATGCTCGCCCGCGTTGGTCAGTGGCAGCTGGCGCTTGCCAAAGCGGACGAGGCGGCCCGTGCCAATCCCAACGATCCGCGCGCCCACTTGCTCCTCTCCCTGGCGCTCTCCAAGACCGGCCATCCCACAGAAGCGCAAGCCGAGAACGAGAAGGCTAAAGAACTGCTTAAGGCGCATCCGCACTACAAGCCTTATGGCATAGACAATGCTTACAGAAAGATGCAAAACGAGGCGGCGGCGCGCCAGGCTCAGGGAGCCGGAGAGCCGTCTGCTCAAGAGGGGCAGAGCGGCGCTCAGAGCGAGGCTGAATCAAGCAAGAGCGGCTCTCAGTCGACGACTGGCGAGTCGTCCCCTGCTGTTGATAAGGAACAGAAGAAGGGCGGCGACCTCTCCAATGTCATGGGTGATGACGGCGACTCTGATGAAGCGAGTGATAAATCGCCGCCTCCCCCAAGCAAAGACAACAAAGATCTTCACAAAGTCAAGATGTGAAAAGAGAGGAGGCTCATGAGCTTCCTCTCTCCAACACTTGTTTCCAAAGAATAGTCTGGCCAATTAGCCGTTGACTCTGTCCTTGAATTCTTTTCCAGGTGAGAATGCTGGTACGCGCTTTGCAGGCACTTTGATCTTTTCGCCCGGCTTTTGCGGGTTGTTTGTCTCGCGAGCGTTGCGCTGGCGACGTTCGAATGTACCGAAACCGACGAGGGTCACGCGATCGCCTTTTGCGACTGTCTCAATGACTACTTCGGTGAGCGCTTGAAGCATCTCTTCCACAGATTTCTTTGTATTGTTGGTGCGGTTAGCTATTTCAGCAGCTAGTTCTGCTTTGTTCACAGAGATTCCTCCTGTCCCACAACTGGATTGTGTGTTTGATACGGCATGGTCAAAAAACCACGTAAATCGGAAGGATACAGCACCTTCCCTCCAACGACAAGCCCAAACACGATAAAATGTGGCTCTTGATTGAAAGTTTTTTGCGTTTCTCAAATTTTTTTTCAGAGGAGTTATTTTTTTCGGTCCCTAGATAGCAAGCGGAGCTTGCGCTTTGGGGTTCGAACCACAGGCGATCGATCGCTCTTCTTCCTTTTTATAGATAAGAAGAACCTCTCGTTACTGTGATCGATAATCACTCAAAAACATAAGTTATAGAGCGTGAAAACGAGAAGAAAATGGGAACAAATATAGTACCGTTTGGAGAGTAGGACTGACTTGGGACAACGATCTGCCACCCGGTCTTCAGTGGGTTCAAAATCAGCTGCCTTTGCAGCCGCTAATGCTGCTGAGAGAAAGAAGGGCAAGTCGACCTCGGTCCTGGATGTCAGGCAAGTCACCTTACTCGCTGACTATTTTGTATTCACAGGGGGTGAGTCGAAAGCACAAGTTAAGGCAATTGCCGAAGAGGTGGCCGCCAGTTTGGCCAAGCTCGGGGCAAAGGCTCGCTCGATCGAGGGTATGAGCGATGCCCGCTGGGTGCTTCTTGACTTCGGGGATGTAATAGTCCACATCCTGCAGGATAAGGAACGGCACTACTATAAGCTTGAACAGTTCTGGAATAACGCTTTGCTAGTGGACAGGGAAGATTGGTTGGATGATGATAGTTAGAACGGCATTTCTTGTGTGATCTATAGGAAATCATGGCAGAAGGAATTGGCAGCCGAGGTGTAGGTGTAACAATATGAGTTTCAGGACCAGACTACAGTCTTTTGTAGAGAGCAGACAGAAAATTCAAATCTGGTACGGCATGGGATGCCACAACACAGTGACAGGTCGCGTGCTTGGCGTCGACCACGACCACATTGACGTGGAAGCCTACTCTCATGAAAGCGATGGGCAGATTCACATTCGCCGCATCCTCATTCCTCTGCATCTTATCCTGCACATCGACATCACCACGGCTGAAATCGAAGAACCGGACGAGTCTTATGAAGTGCCGGACGAGAAGGACGGCAAGGAAAACGGCAAGGCCACCTCGGTGATCGATCTGCCTGATCCGCCGCGCGGTTATGCCGTAAAAGTTTTATCGCAGTTGAACGCTTCGTACTCGAATCGATTTTCCAGAATGACCGCCGGTCCTGGTGGAATTTATTTCTCGTGCGACGGCAGTGTGTGGTTTGTCGACAGCAGCGGCACGCCGGCTGAATATGCCCGCATCCGTGGGAACAGCACCATATCGGGCTTGCGCTTCGATCGCAAGGGCGTGTTGTATGTCGCAACAATTCAGGGAACGGTTTACAAAATCGATCCGAACAAGTCCGGTAGAATCCTGGCGCAACTCGATGGTAGTCTCACAGGTGGTGGCACGTTCCTGTCGGATCTGGCCATCGGTCCGCGCGAGGAAGTCTACGTCTCCAACTTCCCGTCCAACACGGGCGGCATCTTCAAGATCGAATGCAAGACTGGCGAATATGAAGTGCTGGTCGGCGGACCCGGTCACGGCACTCAGGGATTGCTCCTTGATCCGGACGGCTTCTTGTGGTGCCTTGAGCACGCCACCGGATCGATCGTGAAGCGATCGCTGGACGGACGCGAAGTTTCCAGAGTCAACGTGGCTGAATCGGACAGCTTCAATTTTGCCGATGGTTACGACGGCAACCTGGCTATGGACAGCCTCGGTCGCTTGTATGTCACCGCCGGTAGAGCCGGCTCTGTGATTCGAGTCAATAGAGAAGGACGAACCGAGCCATTCTTGGCTGGTCTGATCAATCCGACCGGCATCGCCTTCGGATCGGACGGCGCGCTTTTCGTCCTCGAAGCCGGCCGCTCGCGAGTCCTGCGGGTAGCGGCGCTCGACAAGGCGGATCGGACCGCATCCGCTCCATTGCTCAGCTAATTGACAGTGTCTGTAATCAATCATCGGCTCCTCCAGGTGTAATCGGCAGTGTCCGGGACGACACAAGGAAGCGGAAACTGGCAAGTGCTGCGCCAGGACGATCAGGGCAATCAATTTCTGATTGATGATCATCTGAGCGAGGATCAGGCTCGCGAGCTGGTTGCCGAGTTTGAAGCCAGTGGGCACAAGCAGATGTACTGGGCGGAGCCGATGATCAAAGTCGGTCGGGATAAGCCGGCCGTTTTTCAAAAAGCGGTGATGCGCATCGTCGAGGAAGGCGGGCTCGCACCAGATATGGTATCATTCGTCCGTCTTTCGGAATTGAACGCCGAGCAGATCGATTGTGCCGTATTGTTTTGCCATGCGCTCTGGAGCGGTCCTTCAAAGGAGGCGCTCACAACCCTGGCACGAGCGCTGGCTGAGAAAGAGGCGCGACTGCCATTGCTCGTCATTGACTCGGACGAGCTTTCATCAGGCGTGGAAACGGTAAAGAAAGCGCAATCATTATTCGGACCGCTTCTGGGTGGCTGGGGCGAAACTTGCTGGATTAAGCATGGGGCCGTGATCGAGCGCCGCGCGCATTGCCAGGCGGAAGTGGTGCGGCAACTGATTGCCGAGCTGGGCAATCCCGATTCATAATATTGAGTTGGCTTATGATCGCGCTCAGTTTCTGCTGCTGGCGTATGTCTGCGACGGCGGCACTACTGGTGCGTTTTCTTCATACATCGAGTCGATCAGATCTTTGTAGTTTCTGGCCACGACATTGCACTTGATCTTAAGCGTTGCCGTCAGTTCGCCCGCCTCGACCGAGAGCTCATCAGTCAGGATGCTGAAGCGTTTGACCTGCTCATAGTCCGCCAGGCTGACGGTTCGCGCGCTGATCTCTTTTTTGAGGTACTGATTCAGATCCTGGCTACGCGAGAGATCGACGAAACTTTCAAAATGCCAGCCTTGCTCGCGGGCGAACTCGACTGTTACTTGCTCATCCAGTGTCAGCAGCGCTACCAGACACTTGCGTTTGTCACCGAAGACGACTGCTTGATTGATCAGAGGAATTGTCTTGATCACTGCCTCAACGCGTTGGGGAGCCACATTCTTGCCGGCCGAGTTGACGATGATGTCCTTCTTGCGATCGGTAATGGCGATGTAGCCGTCACCATCCATGGTGCCAATATCACCGGTTTTGAACCAGCCGTCTTCAAATGCCTCCTGGTTTGCTTCCGGATTATGGAAGTAACCTTTGAAAATTGAAGGACCTTTGAGAAGGATCTCGCCGTCCGCACTGATCTTAGCCTGCACCGAAGGTAGTGTCGGACCGACGGTGCCAATCTTGTTCTTCTCCATCAAATTGACGCAGGCCGGTGCGGCTGTCTCGGTCAGCCCGTAGCCCTCGAGCGTGGTGATGCCCAGCGAAGCGAAGAATTCAATCACCTTTGGCGTGGCCGGGGCGCCACCGCTTACGACCAGACGCAGATTGGGACCGATGCGCTCGCGCAATTTTCTCAAGACAAGCTTCTCGGCCAGCCAGTGTTTCATCAAAAGACCGGGTCGTGGAGTCTTGCCTTCCGCCTGGTGGCGAGCAATTTCTCGACCGATTGCCAGCGACCATTCAATCAATTTGCGCGCTCGTCCGGAGGCTCCCTCAATGCCGTTTCTCACCTTTGTGTAAATGCGATCGAGGACGCGCGGTACAACAAGAATCATCGACGGCTTCACTTCCGCCATATTCTTGGCCATTGTCTCGATGCCTTCGGCAAAGGCACAGCAGCCGCCGCTGTGAATCCAGTAGAACTCGCCGCAGACCCGTTCGAACACATGCGACATAGGCAAGTACGAGAGATAAACATCATCATGTCTGAGGGGCAGAACGACCTTCAAATCGTTGAGCACGCTGAGGATATTGTGATGGGTGAGCGGCACGCCTTTGGGTGTTCCGGTCGTGCCGGAGGTGTAAATGATCGTGGCCAGCTCCTCAGGCTCGATCGCCTGTGCTCGGCTCTCGACGATGGCATTGTTCTTGTGGAACACTTGCGCTCCGATATTCTGCAATTGATCGAAACTGAGCAAATAGCCCGGCGGCAGCTTGAATTCGCTAATCAGGGCAGCCATTGTCTTTTCGCTGCTCGGATACATGAGGATCAAACGTTCCACTTGTGGCAGCTCATCTTTCATCGCCAAAATTTTCTTCGCCAATTTGTCGTTTTGCACGAAGACAAACCGGGCTTCGGAATTGTTGAGGATGAAGACGATGTCGCTGTGCGAGCTGGTCGGGTAGATGGGCACGGATGCCGCGCCGTTGCATATCGAGGCCAGGTCGCCGGCTACCCAGAGGTGAGCGGTTTGCGAGAATATTGCCACCTTGGCGCCCGGGGCAAGACCCAGCTCAGCCAGCCCGCAGGCTGCTTCGCGCACCAGTCTGCCGAATTCTTCCCAGGTCAGTGTTTGATAAGGACTCTTGCCCGTCTTGAATTGAACAGCGGGATAGCCACTCGTTTCCGCGACTCTGGAAAAGAAAGTAGTTGCCAGATTTCTTGTTTGCACTGTCCTGGTCCTTTGGTCTCTAAGTACCGTCTCTCTTGCTGTTCGGGACTTCGATTTTATGAAAAATTAACGATATATAAGGTGCTTTTGATTGCCGGAAAGTTCCCGTCTATATCGAGAGTGTAACCCTATAAATTGAGTGTTGGCGCAGGAAGTCAGTCTTCCGCACATATAGCTTCAAACTTGAGTTTGAACAAAACAGGCTCAATTATAGTTAGTTTTCAGGTGGTGACAAATGATATGTATGCACTGATCGTCGGGGTTCCGCCTGAAAACCGCCATGCAGAGAGGATTTCGCGGCTCGGGTCTTCAGGGCCGGGCATTACAAAATTTTTCATTAGTGAGCTTGTGAAGCGTTCTTAATCTTATGCGTTCGCACTACATCCGGTATCACAGCGCCGGTGTTTCCCGCCTCGCCGGCGACTTAATGCAAAGACTGTCCAGCCAGGAGATTACCTCGCAAACCAGCTCGTCAAGGCAAGGGTCGAACATAAGATCATGCCAGGCATTGTCGAAACGCAGGCGCTTTTTGCCGGGGGCGCTCAGTTTCTGGAACATCTGCTCGCTGATGCGGTTGTCGACGATCTTCTCGACTCCGGCCGTAGCCATGAGCATCGGGCAGGGCACGTTTTTGATCTTGGATTGCGTCGCTCTGGTTAGTTTCAACAGCTCTACACCCATGCGGGCATCGAGTGTAAAGCGGCGATCCGGATCATTGTTCAGGAAATCGCGCACGCTCTGGCTCGGCGTTATATCGTCGACCGTATAAGGCAGCTCTATTTGATTTTCAGGAAGGATGAGACCGGTCAAAAGCGCGGCAATTTTGTAAGGCCAGTTAAAGGTGACCGGATGCCCGTCGAATCCGGGCGAGAACAAGAGCAGCGCGGCCGGTCTGATGGTGCTTGCTTGATTGATGGCCACCACCGCGCCCATGCTGTTCCCGGCTAGATACAGCGGTTTGTCGCCGACCAGGCTCTGCAGGTACTCGTGGCTGGCGGATAGATCGTCGAGCCACTGCTGGCGCGAGTAAAATTTTTCTTTCCTGCGCTTTCCGAAGCCTACCTGGTCGTAGGAAAAGGCGAACAAGCCGTTGTCAGCCAGTCTTCTGGCAAAACCTTCAAACCAGCCGGCATGGGCGCCGAGCCCGTGGACAAGCAAAACGGCTGCCTTTGAGCTCTGTAATTCGCCCCAGGTACGTGCGCTGATCTGCCAGCTCTGTCCGTGGGAGGAAGCTTCGAAAACCAGCTCTTTTGACGTTGGTGCTAAATTCAAGCCATCATCCATAGTGAAACGTTATTATAGCCTCGTGACCGTTTACACTTAATTATAGGTCTGCACGCGGACCTAATATCGTACATAAAACTATATCGTGTCGACACAAGCCAGCCCCGCCGAAACAAAAGATCCGGTCACCAAACGTGGTATCAACGTTTGGAAAATCATAGTGATCATCGCCTTGGTGCTGGCTGTGGCTGGTCTTGCCTTCGAGTTGACGCGGCACAAAGAGACCGATCTTGAAAAAGCGGCGCGATTGATTCAGCAAGGCAAAGCGGCAATGGCGATTCCTATGCTCGAGAAATTGTCTCGTGAAGAGCCTGATGATGCCAACGTTTTTCCATGGCTTGCTCAGGGTTATCTGGCCACCGAGCGATACGCGGAAGGGCGGACCGCACTCGATACGGCACTGCGTTTGAAGCTGCCGCCGCAAAAGTTGGCCCCGGTGATTCAGCAGTTTGCCGACTACTATCAAAGACGAGGCGACTTCGATGAAGCTGAAAAGCTCTATCAGTCCGTAACCAGGGTCTATACCGGTCATGACTTCGATCCTGGAAAAGCCCGAATGTACCTGGTGTGGGGGGAATCCAACATCCTGAACAATCAGTTGCAGGAAGCGGTTCAGCATCTGCAACTGGCTCAGAGCCTGGCATCGGAGGAAACGGTCAAGAAAACCATTCCCCACAAACTGAGCGATTGTTATCGCAGACTGGCTGCCATGGCGGAGGCTAATCACGACGACCAGGAGGCAATCAAACTGCTGGAGAAGAGCCTGAGTGTCTGCGACGAGCCGCTCACGCGAGTTCAGCTCGCTTTGATCTATGCTCGCAACGGCCAAACTGAAAAGGCAATTGAGAATTATGAATCAGTAAGCTCGGAAGATCCCAATAATCTGGAGGTCCGCCATCGTTTGATCGAATTGTTGATGGCCAAGCATGATTACAACAAAGCTCAAATCGCGCTCAGCGACTTGACTGACAAAGAAAAGAGTGTCGACGATTACGAGCTGCTCGCCGATGTGAATTTGAAGATCCACAATTATGCAGGTGCCGTGCGGGCTCTGGAGGAGGCGTCCAGTTTGCGCCCGTCTGTTCCTCTTCTGGAAAAGCTCAAAGCTACTTTGCTTTTGTGGAGCGATCAACTCAATTCCGAGAAGAAGTATCAAGAGGCTACCTCTGTAAAAGGGCATGCCGACAGGGTTGATGAGCAGCTTGCCACGATGAAGGGCACCGACGTCACGAGCGAAGACCTCAATCCCGATGCCGATCAACAGGGATGGGACCCGAACAAGCCGCCGATCGCCATCGTTTTTTCTCGCAATTGGTTGGCAAAAGACAGCCTCACGCCTGAAGGCAAAATTAAAATCAAAAATATCACCGGTGCGCCGATCAGCGATCTGACACTGACAGCCGTCTTCTTTGACAACACGACCCGCAAGCGAAACGGCTCGGTGGCGCTGCCGGTCGCCTCGCCAAGCTCGGCGCCGATCGAGGCTGATGGTGAGCGCTGGCTATATTTCTCCTGTCCTCAGACTGTAAAAATAGACCATTTGCTGGCTGTCAAAATCATGTGGCAGGGCACATTCTTGAAAGAATTTCCTGTTTCCAAACGTTGAGCAGCTTTTTGCCGAAAATCACGCCTTATTGAGCTGGCCGT
>JAJPJO010000273.1 GCA_021324135.1 Pseudomonadota bacterium | reverse complement strand
GGTTTCTCATTACTGTTGTCTTCGTAAACACAGATTCTGAGCCAACTGACAGGGCTTTTGTGCATTTTGAAAATTAGTTTGGTATCACTCCCATGAATTTTGCGGGTGGCGGGAAGATACTATATGCCAACGTAGGACTCTCGGGCACCAGAGGTCTAGCGCCGTTCCCCGGGGATTGGTGCGGTTTCCTCAGTGTTTGCCGTGCCGATCGCCAAGCCATCCCTTCCAATAGAGATAAACGTACAAACCGAGCGAAAGCACCACCATCAGCAGAAGCGCAAATGGATAGCCGAGATACCAATTGAGCTCGGGCATGTTGAGCGGCGATTTGTTTGTGTTGAAATTCATGCCGTATATCCCCGCGATTAAAGTCGGCGGAATGAACAAGGTCGTGATGATCGTCAGGACTTTCATGACCTCATTGAGCTTGTTGCTCGCTCGCGTGAAATGAACCTCCATCAAGGCGGAGCTTACTTCGCGATACATCTCCAGGAGATCGATGATACGGATGGCATGGTCGTAGCAATCGCGCAGATAAACGCGGGTCGTTTCGCTCACCATCGGCATGGTGTCTCGAATGAGAGAGTTGAGTGCCTCGCGCGCCGGCCAGATGGCACGCCGAATGGTCAAAACATCGCGGCGGATTTGATACATCTCTGATGGAGCCTGCTCTTTATAGTCCTGCAAAACCTCCTCTTCGATGTGATCGATGCGTTCGGCCAAAACCGTGAGCAGCGGAAAGTAACTGTCGACGACGGCATCAATGATGGCGTACATGAGGTAGTCGGCTTTCTCGTGGCGAATGCGACCGCGACCTTTTCTGATCTTTTCCCTGACCGGCTCGAGGCAGTCCTTGGGCACTTCGCGGAATGTAATAAGATAATTTTTGCCCAGAAAAATGCTGAGCTGCTCGGTGTCTACCACATTCGGCTCAATCAGCATTCTGATGACCACGAAGAGATGGTCGTCGTACTCCTCGACCTTCGATCGCTGGTGGACGTTTATGATATCGTCGACAGCCAGCTCGTGAAGGTTGAAAACCTGGGCGAATTTTTCCATCGCGCCGCGCACGGCCGGACCCTCGCCCATGGGATCGACATTGACCCAGGTCACGGGCCAATTGGCGAAATAAGTAATCAGATCGCTAATGTCGGAAACTTGTTTTTCGACGAAACCATCCGGACCGTACGCGATCACCGATATTGCCGGCGGCACCGATGGTTGCCCCGCCGCATCGACGTCCAGGCGCATGCCGGGCAGGTTAAACTCGGCGGTAATCCGCTCTTGGCGCCGTTTTTGCCGGGGTAGCTCGCTAGCCATAAACCATCCTGGTCTTCAATCCTGCTCTTCAAATCAGTCTTCAGTCTCAGCCTGCAATCTTAGCTTCCAATCGTTTAGTAATCCGAGACCTCTGATTATGCGGCTTGACAACAGACTCTTGTATTATCAAAAAACGATAACACCAAAATACTAAAATGATGTGCGTACCTGAGATCAGACTGATCGTTCTGTGGGTAAAAGATTTTCATGCCAGACGGCGATACATCATCAAAACAACCAGCCGGTCGACGGCGCTTGCCGGCGTCGGGCTCGGTCGGTGCCATCAAGCAGATAAAGAGCCGCGTCCAGGAACTGCACGAGAAGTTGAACGGACTCTCCGCCGAGCAGCTTGCCGACGAGCTCAAGAAGAAACGCCGCTTTATCTACGCCGGTCTTGCTGCATCTTCAGCCGGGCTTGTCGTTTACATCGTGGCGGTTATATGTCACTGGAGCAGTGTCATCTACTTCAGCAAGTTCTCCGTGATTGCGCTGCCGATTTGCATCGCCATCAGTATCAATGAGTTGTGCCAGCAGATCGCCCGCCGCCGTCCTCTGCTCGCGCAAAGAGTGCTTGCCGCCTGCACCTTCGGAAACGCTCAATCCATCACAACCTTAGCCAATATATACATCGACTCCGGTGATTACCAGAAAGCTGAAAAGCTGTTGAGCAAAGCGGTCAAGCGCATCGATCCGAAAAGACGCTTGCGCGACTATATCCTGCTCCATGCTTTCCATGCCAGCACCATGGCTCACCTTGGCAGAATTGCCGAGGCCAAGAAGTTGATCAAAGAAGTTCTCGAGGCAGCGGAAAATCATCATAAAGCCGCGCCAACAGACGGCACCGCCTTCCTCGTCGCGGGCACACTCAACTACGCTTCGGAAGTCTGCGATATGGCGGACAGGATTCAAGATGCCATGGCACTATCGAGACGTTCCGTCGATCTGGTTTGCTCCTACAAGAATCCGCCACCGTATTTGGTGCTGAGTTCTCTGGTGCATGCCGCCTACTTCAGCAATGTCGTCGGGGATTATCCGGAAGCGCTTGCCTATTCAAACAAGGCTCAAGAGATCATGAGCAAAATAGGCACCGTCCGTGACAGTCAGGCTGCCGTGATTCTTGCCAGTCTGGGTATCGCCAATCTCGGTTTGGGGAGGGGAACGGTTTGCAAACGTTTTCTAACCGATGCGCAAACACGAGCACTGGAGCCGCTTGGACTTAAGGAACGCCCGATGGTTTTTCAATCACTGGCAATCTATCATTTTGCTCATTCTCGCATCGAGGACGCGCTTGTTGCTTACGAAACGGCTATGGAAGCCTGTCAGATGCTCAAGCCGCGTGAGAGTGTCTATGTTCTGCGAATTATTCGTGAATACGCCGTTTTGCTGCAGGAATCGGGCAAACCCGAGAAGGCGAGGCAGAAAGAGCAGGAAGTCACAAAGATCACGCAGATGATCGAAACGATCAACATGAAACTGCCGAGCAAAAAGGACAAGCCTGTGCTGAAGCAGTCGGCGGTCGCGCCTCTGAAAACCAGATTTCCGCTGCTCTGGTTCGCGCTGGCCGGGCTCTGGGGCTGGCGTATTTGGGAATCGGGGTTGAGGATCGCTCCGCCCTCGACATGGATTCTTTTCGTCGCCGCTTTGGCCGTCATAGTTATTAAGCTGGCGGCAAAGTATGGTCCGCCGCCAAAGGAAGAGTCGTCGCAGGGGGCGATACTGGCAGTGGTATCATTCATTCCCTTGTTGAGAAACGTCGTGCCCGAGTTGAGTCGCGTTTCCAAGCGAACTTCATTGATCATTATGGGCTGCGCTGGAGGGTTTCTGGCTTTCGTTTTGTTGACCAAGCCCGCACCGGATACGGTACCGGAGTGGGGGCTCTTGCCTCGCGAGTACAATTATTTGGGACAGGAGCTGGCTGAAAAAGAGTTATTCAATAAGGCGCGCGCCGCCTTCGAAAAGGCTGCGCAAATGGACCCCAACGGCTCTGATGGGAAAGGCGCGAAACTAAATCTCACCGGTTTGCTGCCTAAAAGTGCGCAACCGGAAGCCGCAATACAAGCGAATCTTTCGGCGCTCTCCAAAAAGGAAACCGATCGTGAAGCCGCCAAGAAAATCTGGTTGGAGTGCACCGACAAATATCCTGATTTCGAGTTTCCCTACGTGCATCTGGCCGAGCTATATCTCGCTGATGATAAGCCTAAGGCGGCAGAGGAGCAGCTGAATAAAGCTCTGGAGATCAATAAGAACTGTGGACCGGCACTGCTGGCAATGTATCAGGTGAAGATCAAAGAGCACGACAGGGACGGCGGCACGGAGTACCTGGACAGGTACTTATCCACGACGAGCACCGGTGAGAGTGGACTGGCGCAAGGTCTCATTGGTGTGACGAAAGATTTGAATGCTCGCACCAAGAAGTTGGAGGAGACGCGGCGCAAACGTTTGAACGCAAAGAAAGAAAACTCATCCAATGATCAATCTGGCAAGACGATTGATGAGTCTGGCAAGAAGATTGATGAGTCCAGCAAGACGATTGATGAGTCTAGCGAGACGATTGATGAGCCTAGCGAGACGATTGATGAGTCGAGCAAGACATCGAAGGGTGCAAGCGCGAGAGATTCTGCATCGAGTGCGAATAAAGCGGCTGCCGGCACCGTTTGGACAAAACCAAATCCGGCAGTTAAGGGCGGCGCCAGCCCTTCAGAAGACGAGGACGATGACGACGACTCGCCTGCGCCCGCCGGCAAAGAGCAGGGCGGCGTGAGGAAAACTAGCAAAGCGACGGGCACGAGCGATAAGACGAGTGATAAGTCTGGTACGAGCGTAAAGAAAAAATTCGTCATCGCGAAGTAAGCTCGATGAATGACTGAGGAACTACCCGGTTCACCGGTTAAAAACGGGCGCGCACGCGTGGTACATAAAGTACACAAACGGAATCTAATATAACCTCCGGCCTTATATCCAAAGTTCCCTCTGCCCCGCTTACCACAATGATGAACAGCCGAACGCCAGACAAGCAGCGTGAGGAGCAAGACCTCGCACCCGATGACGACATCCTTTTCGGCAATTTGATTGCCGAGGTTGGTTGGGTTTCCGCCGAGCAGCTTGATGAAGCTGTTGCGGTAAGTGAGGAGGTTTCCGTTCCTCTGGGGCGGGTGCTGCTAATGCGCGGACTGTTGACCGAACAGGAATTGACTGCAGCTATTGAGGTGCAGTCACTTTTGCGTGATGGGCTGGTTGACAGAAAATCCGGTGCACGCGCGCTCAGTCTGGTCAGTTGGGCTTCACTGTCGCTCGACAATGCCTTCGCTGCCGTCGGCATCGACATCACCAAACTTCCAAGACCGAGAAACAGGCTCGGCACTTTGCTCGTTTCCGCACGCTACGTGACTAAAGACAGGGTGGACTCGGCGCTGACTTTGAGCGTCGCAACCGGCTTGCCGCTGGGAAAAGCCCTGGTCCTCAAAGGAGTTACCACCCGGTATCAAGTGGAAACGGCACTGTGGGCTCAAAAGCTCATTCGCAACGAACGCGTGACCCGTGGTTCGGCAGTCGATGCCATGCGCGAAATATCATTGCGCTCATCGAAGCTCACCGCATGTGATACCACACCCCTGGACCTGGAATTTGCCGAGATTTTGATCCTTACGGGTATCGTAGACCAGCACGTGGTGGTTGATGCGCTTGATGTCGCCAGGATAAACAATCAAGCGCTGCCTGATGTAATGGTTTTGTTCGCGTTGATTTCAAGTGAGATTAGCACGGCAGCGACGATTCTCTGCAAGCGGATGCGCGAGGGAACGGTCACGCTGAGCCAGGCTGCCAGAGCCTTGAGTGTCATGCAAACCACAGGTGCAACTTTGAAAGAGGCAATGAATGCCGCTGATGCGATGCGGGAAAATTCAGCGCAGCAAAATCTGACTACCATCAACTTTCTCAAAATGGTCGGCTGCTTGCGAGATTCGGATCTGCAGCGCGTAATCGACATTGCTCTCTCCGATGCCGAAATCATGAAGCTCATCATGAAAACGGAATTGCTGGATGAGGAGACATTGAGAATTGCCACCCGTCTTAAATTCCTGGTAAAGCAAGGCAGTATTTCTCTAGAGCAGGCTGAACTCGTCTTCAATCGCTGGCAGGCGTCCGGGCAAGCATCCTCAGGGAATGTGCAGGCCGCGTCAGGCTCTATTGCCAGGAGTTCAAGAAGATTTGCCTGAGCGTCCGAGCTGAAGGGCGTGGAGGTCCGAAGTCCAAGGACGTTGAGGT
>JAJPJO010000572.1 GCA_021324135.1 Pseudomonadota bacterium | reverse complement strand
TCTTCACGAATCAAGCCAGATTAGCCGTCGCTGAGGACCCGGTAAAAATCAAAGTCAAACGACTGGGCAAATACTTCAACGAGGAAACACCTGCCAGGCTTGCCATCGGTTTTGTGCAAAGCAAGGGATCGCCATCGGGCGCCGTCTATCACATAACGGCATCGGTGCCTCATGAGGCGAAAGCAATCCACGCGAAGCAAACCGATGTTCTGGATGCGATGTGCTTTGAAAACGGCAAACCAGTCAGCATCTCATTCGATACCGGCAAGCAAAAGTCTTCAGAAGCGATCATCAAGGTGCTCATCCCTGCCAATGCAAAAGCCACCACATATGAAGGCAGAGTCAAACTCGAAGTTTCCGGGCCGTCCGACATGGTGGCACCAGATGGAGTGGCTTTCGAGATTACACTCTTGCCGACCGACTGGGAACGGATCGCACCACTTGCAATACCAATGATCTTCCTCTTGATGGTTGGCGCCATCGCCTACATATACTTCTGGTTCGTCTCGCAGGGACGACGCTAGCTTTCCGCACCATTTTTCCTGGGAAAGGATCCGTTATATTGATTAAAGAGTTGTGGCCAATTTCTCGACAGCGTCAGCCTCTGCATCGCGATGATTCTTGCGAAGCATGTCTGAGTAATAACCCATCTCTGTCTGCATGGATTCTTTCTCGAATGCGCTAAGCTCCTTCTTATGCGCTTCTGCAATGGACCAGCATTTCTTATAGGCATTCTCGGCTGCGTGCACGTCGACGTCTGAATACGCATTCGCCATGTATGCATAAATTTGCGCGGTTTTAATTGGATTGACTCCGGCTGCTTCCCTGAGAGCTATAGCCTTCTGATATAACTCGGCTGATTCTCTTGGTTTATCTTGAAACGCCAGACAGTCATTGGCCAAATCTTCCAGACTGGTTCCATGATCCGGGTCGATTTTAAGCGCCTGAATGTACAGCTTGTTTGCTGTTTTAGTGTCCTTCTCCAGATACGACCAGAGTGCCAGTTCGCTTATGCACTCGGACAAATTGGTATTCAGATCTTTAGTCTTATCGGCATCGACATTCTCTGCCTTGCCGGCGGAAACCGCCTGCTCGGCAAGCTTTACTGCCCTCTCTAACACCGGTCGAGCTTCATTCAGACGCTTGTGCAAACAATAAAACTTCCCCAGTTTCGCGAGCGCTCCTGAGGTGTCCGGCTGTGAACTGGGACAAAACTTCTCCGCCGCCGCTACGGCAAGCTGATAGGCTCTTTCGGCATCGGCAATATCATCTTCTTGTTCGAATGTATTGGCTATGGAATTGAGATAGGAGGGCATAATTTGCAGCTCCATATTTTCAACGCGGCTGTTGAAGTCTGAGGAGGCCGTGTCTCTCTTCTTATCGATTACCTTTGGTGCAAGTTGCAATGCCAATACGGCTTGTTCGTGCGATTTTCTCAGGAGTTCGTCAATTTCTCTGGAAGTCCTACCCTTGCCGTTCTCCGCATTATTGAGCTGAATATTAAGCGCTTTGCCTTCGCATTGTCTAACATCATCAACAAGCGATTTGAATCGGTGCTCATCAGTTTCGAGTATTGCGCAGCCAGCTGCGGTCATAAGAAGAGCCGCGAGTATAAGCCAAGTTTTTTGCATATAGTAACCTTTTTAGCCGGTTCCACTATTCTATCTATTTGTGCTTGGCAACTGCGACAACTTAACGTATTCATAATAGGTATTGGGGCTGACTCGCAAGATCCAAACCAAACAAAGCTCGCTGTTCTCGATTTTGGTGCCACCGTGTCTGGTGCGGCGTCGATGGTACTTGATATTGGGCGCGGCAAAACGCGGTCGCCCCTGAGGCCGGATCGGTCCCATCGCTCAGGACGACCGGGAATTGTTATGAAACCTGGTTGATTTTTCGTTTTTGCAAAGGGCGACATTATTCTAGAAGTACTTGAAAACAACAAAACGAAAAAACGTTCGAAACGACACAGCCAGCCTTTCTTGACAAACATTCTTCCCGGCCCTAATTGTTATACTTGGGCTGTGTTTGCCGACGGTCTGCTGTTCTCCTAAAACTCCGCTTTCGCCACGGCTGATAAGGCAGAAGCCGAAGCACCCAGGCACGTTTAGTCCCGAGTTTTTGGAGGGACAAAAAAGAATGAGGCTGGCTGGTAGCCCTCGCCAACGAAAGGAATTGCCATCATGGATCTTGGAGTATGGTATGCAGGTTTAGGTTTAATAGCGGTGGTTCTGGGCGTTGTCGTCAGACTTGCAGTTTACACGGCGCTGGTGCGATTTAATCGCTGGCTGCCGGAGAAGGCGACTCGGGTCGCCAATATAAGCGCCGTGGCGGCGGTAGTTATCGGCCTGCTGGCGGTGGTTGGTCACATGCTTCTGTCGGGAGGACGTTGAAGCTTCGTTGTAAGAGGACAGGGCAAATGACAATCAGGACAATTCCTTCCTTAGTGATCGGTTTAGGCGGTACGGGCAAAAGGGCGCTCACGCACCTCAAGCGCCGCATCTTCGACACGTACGGGGTCGATGAGCTGCCCTGGATTCGTCTTCTCTCAATCGACACTGACAGCGCCACTGTTAATAACCCGCCGGTCATCAGTCAGCGCACCGGTGAAAACGTCAGCCTCGGCGCCAGTGAATCGAGAATTATCGATCAGAGCGACACACCGCAGGTGATCAGCAATCTCGACGCGCCGGAGAATCGCCATATTAAAGATTGGTATCCGGACCCGGAGATGAAGGTGGACTTCCCGAAAGCGGCACGCGGCTCGGGGCAGATTCGCATGTTCGGTCGAATCGGATTGTACAAAGGCGATAACCTGCATGCAACTTACAGATGGTTGCAAAACGCCGCGCACGAGGTAGCCGATCCGGCAGCCTGGCAGAATTTTCCGCAGTTCAATGTCGATCAGAACTTGCAATTCGTCTATGTCATCTGCTCTTTGTGTGGTGGCACGGGTAGTGGCACATTTCTCGATGTCGCGTATATGTTGCGAAAAATTGTCGGCGTCGATCCTTCTACAAAACGTTTCATCGGCATGTTCGTGATGCCGGAGGTGTACGAGCCGGTAATCGAAAACCAGCACATCAAGCGGATTTACGCCAATGCATATGCGGCGCTGCGCGAGCTTGATTACGCGATGAACAGCCCCAAACGTTCCTACCTTATAAAAGGAAAAGATCATACATTTGTAGATTTCCGCGGCGATGTGGCTCCCTTTGACTTCGTTTTTCTCTTCAGCAACAAGAACAAGCGTGGCGCCGTCATTTCTCAACGCCAGGTGTCGGGAGACAAACCAATGGCGATTGACGATCGAGTGGCGCAATACATGTCGGAAACTATTATGACCGACATACTTTCGCCCGTGACTGAGCGAAGCGAATCGATTTTGAGCAACATCTTCACCTCGATTGGCGAGCCCGAGCACATGGGCGATCGCACATTCTACAAAGTCTACTCATCGGTCGGCGTTTCATCCGTCAAGGCACCATCGATCGATCAATTTGCCGAGTTGCTTCAGTTGAGGATCGCAGATGCCGCCATCGACTTCTTGCTGCGACCCGATCCGGATATCACCGAGAAGGCGCTGGCCAAGCAGTTTTGGACCGAGCACATTCATGAAATTGAGGAACGCCTGGCGCTCAAGGCAAGCTTGAGCAGTGATGCGGCATATGGTCGTTTCCTCTCGTCGGATTTTTATGATGAGTTCAAACTTAACCGGCCCGCTTGCCTCGACAAGTTGAAGAGCTGGGTCGAGTCCGCGCTTACCGATCAAGTCGATCTCGAAAGCCCGGCCTCGATCGAGTCCAGCGCCGTGGCAACCGTCAAGCAGTTCCTGGCCGATTTGAAATTGCAAACCCAATCGACGCTCATGACCTTCGCTCGAAATCCGAAGAACGGATACACATTTCTGTGCGAATGGCTCGAGGAATTGATGGCTCTCAACAAGCAGAAGATTGCCCAGTTGCCTCCCCTTCCCGAGCTGGCCGGTGATCCGAAACGGCAGGTGAACGAGGCGCTCGAATCATTGAAGAGAGTCACGGACGACGTTCAGCTGCCCGTCTTGCGCGACACGGTCTATATCCTTCTGGTGCGGCTGGCGGAATATTACGATCGGCGCGGCCGCGACGTGCGCAGTCATAATCTGATTGTCAAAGTCTACGAAAAATTGATGGGGCAATTCGAGGCTCTGCATGCGGAGATCAAGGGTCTGCGCGATACGCTTTCTCAGATGAATGATGAGGGTGACGCGCGTTACTCCCAGAAAGTTTCTGTTATGCCCGACACATCTTCCGAGCGCGTTTTGATCGACAAGAATCTCGTCGGGCGCAAAGAGATTGAGAAGTTCCTGAACGGCATGCTGGCAGGCATGTGGGAAAACGCCGATTGGAAGGCGCTCGTCCCCGCTTTATCTGAAGAGACAAAGGAGAACATAGAGGTCAACCTGGCCATTCCGCTTCTGGATATTCAACTGGACAACAAGCTTTCCGCCGAAGAAAAACAGACGAAGATCAGAGAGCACGTGAAGGAATTTGTGAAGACGAAAGTTTTCGACAAACATTTTCCTGCCGATGCTTCCGGCACAGTTAAGGAACCGCGATACACCAGTCCTGACGGCAGAAGCCTTTTGCTCGACTTTGCCCCTGAGAATTTGTTGGCCATGATGATCGCCAACAGCACGCCGCTATGGTCGGTGAAAACGCATCAAGTCGGATCAGCCAGTCAAATGATTACATTCGTGGCTTTGAATGGAACGCAATTGCCCGAGCATATTGTCGATGAGCTGGAAAAGCAGATCCCCGGATTTCGCGTCACGGACATCGTTTTGTCCGATGTCGAGCCGCGCGTGCTGATTAAGCAATACGATCCTCTCTATTCTCTTGCCTCTTATGACGGCATCATCGACTATGAGAACTATTATAAGAATACCGATCGGATTTCCAACCCGATGCATACTGATATCAAATTCAGTATCGAGCCAAATCCTTATATTCAATGGTTGACATACGAGACCAAGAAAGTCGAGGTGCAGCTCTGCTCGAAAGGGCATGATATCTCGGATGCTTTGCGGCGCGGATTGCAATTTTGCCCGGCTTGCTCGCATGTCGGATTCAAGAATTTGATCATTCCAGATAAAATGGTTTGCCCGCTTTGCCAGCAGATCATCGACAGGGGCAGCCGAAAATGCCCGGAATGCAGCGGCATTATCGAGGCGCGCACAGCCACGCCGCAGGAACGTGTTCTCAGCGGCAATCAAGAAGTTCTTTGTCCTGGTTGCGTTACCCTGGCACGCAAAAATCCCGAGAGGATGGTGCTGCGGAACGGCGGCAAGGACAAAGGCGTGCAGGCGTTTTGTCCCAGTTGCGGCTCGGTGTGGGCCGATCTCTGCCCGTACTGCTCAGCCGCTCTGGAGAAATCGACCGTCTGCACCAAGGGTAGTGACCGATGTATTTTTGAAAGCCCGCCGATCGTGCTTTGTTATGCCTGCCACTGCCCTGTCACTCCCGATACTGCTAAGTGCCCGCGATGTTTCAAGGAGATCAAGGAGTGTCATGTATGTCGCGACAACGGCATAGCCGTGCGCATGATCCCGACGGATTACGAAATATGCCCGATGCGGCACGCCGTTCTGGAAGACAAGAAAGCGGAGCCTGCCGTGACGACCACCTCCTCAGCATGATTTACGGAAACAGCCCATGTCCCTCACCTTTCATCTTCGAGACAAGAATCCGGAAGTGGTCAAAGGACTGCAAAAGTTCTTCGCCAGCCTGGCGCATGTCGACATAGGCGAAGGTGACCTGCTTGAGCTGAAGGTTTCGGCCGTCGTCGTGCCAATCAACAGCTTCGGCATCATGTCCTCCGGTTTCGCGCGCGACCTGAATCTAAAAAGCAACGGCAATCTGGAGCCCCGTATACGCCAGCTCATCGCGGACACGTACGCGGGCGAGTTGCCCGTCGGCAACGCCGAAGTGCTGACATCGGGAATGGATAGCCCGGAAATTATAGTGGTATCGCCGACGGTGCGAGTGCCGCCGGACCGAATGACGAATCCAAATGTAAACACATACCTGTCGACGCGAGCCGCACTGAGGGCGGTGGCGGCGTACATGCGAAAAGCCAAGCAAGAAGAGCGCGACAGCAACATCCAGTCGGTGGCTATGGTCGGCATGGGCACGGGCGATGGCAAAATGCCGCCGGCGGTTGCCGCCTTTCAAATGTATGAAGCCTACTGCCAGGTGGTTCTAGGCCGAGAACCGAATTTCGCCACCATCGAAGCCGCCTCCGCTCACGATCAGGAGCTGCGCAAATCAAGGTTCATCTAACAAAACAAGAGCCATCTAGCAAATCAGGGTCTGCCGCACTAATCGTCGCTTCCCTCAGCGCCGGATTCGGTGCTTTGATCTGATTCGTCCTCGCCGTTCGTACCATTGGCCTTAGCTTGCTTCTTCTCTTGAGCCTCCGCCTTCTTTTCCTCAGCAAGAGCTTCCGGGCTCTTGGCACGTAGTTCCAGCAAGTTGTGCGGCGAGTCGACCAGGAAGGCGAAGTTCTTCAAGAAGCTCATGCCCAGGATCCCCTCTGCGCCCGAGGCGTCTTCGCTGTCATAAATCAGGAAAGGCACGTTATCCACTTTTGCTTTACCGACGCTGACCGACTTGATGATACCGGATTTGGCATCATCGACCCCGGTGATTCCTTCAATCGCCGCATCAGACTGCTTGATACCCAGTATTTTTGCTGTTTTCGGGTTCAACACGCACAACTCGGAACCCGAGTCGACAAGAAGTTTTACGCGCAATTTGTTTTCCAGGGTCGCATTCACATAGAGGCGATCGTCGACTGGTTGCAGGGCAACCAGGTAACTGATTACGCCTTTGCCCTTTTTGAGCTCATTGAGCATGTCCGACACGTTTTCAGCCACCGATGAATCATCCAGCGCGGCTTGCTTGAGCTCCTTGATTGCCTCCTCATTCTGCTTCATCTCGCATAATAAAACGCCGAGGTGGAAGCGCAACCAGCCACTCTTTTGATGAAACGTCAGACCTTTCTTCAGCACCACAATCGCTTCCGGACGCCTGTCCATCTTGCGCAACAAACGCGCATAGTCATACCAGCAATTTTCGAACTCGGGTCCATCTTTGGAGGATTGCCTGTAAAGCTCAAGTGCTCGTTCGTTCTTGCCAATCTTTTCGTAGCAAACTGCCCCCCAATATGAACCGGTGGCATCGCCGCTGAACTGCTTGATCATCTGCTCGTAAACGGTTGCGGCACGCTCGTAGTCGAGCAAGTTCATCAATTCGCTCGCATATGCCATCAAGTATTTTTTCTTTTGCGGGTCTATGTCGACTGCCTGCTTTAACTCCGCGGCAGCTTCATTCGGCAATCCCATCTTCGAGAGCGCGCAGCCGTAGCGGTAGTGTATCTCGGGATTTCTCGGCGCCAGCTTGACGGCTCTCTGGTACTCTTCATTGGCGCCGTCGTAATTTTCATTTTTGAAATAAACGTCGGCCTTGAGCATCAGATCGTCGGCAAGTTTATTATCCGGAAAGAGGTCATAGTAAAATTGCGAACCGAAAATGAGGACCGGAATGGAAATAAGCGAGGCGATAACGGCAAAGCCGATGAGCATTCCCATCCTCGATTTACTGGATTCTTCGGCATATTTTTTGAAGCGCCCGCTGCGGCTCCAGCGCTTGGTGTCCACGCCGGCTTGCTCCAGCTCCGATGTGTCCATGCCTCTGCGTTTCGCCTGAGCGCGATGGGCGCTGGAGTGCGCACCAGATTCGGTGCCGGGCAGGGGTGGGGGCATGGCGATTGAAAGCGGTGTGCCACCGGGATCTGATGAGGTAGTGTTTCCTGGCAGGGGAGGCGGCATAGCGACTGAAAGCGGTGCGCCACCGCTATCGGATGAGGCAGTGATTCCTGGAAGAGGAGGCGGCATGGCTCCT
>JAJPJO010000438.1 GCA_021324135.1 Pseudomonadota bacterium | reverse complement strand
TTCGAGATCAGGGCATTGAAACACATGCGACGAAACAATTCCGCCGCATCTCTTTTGGGATCGTCCACGACTCGGCGCAGCTCCTCAGCCATCAAAACGTAAGACCAGCGATCGCGCTGCAGTGCCGAGTCCTCTGCTCTAAGCAGTGTGAGAGCGCTTATCATTCGCGCTCTGATGTACCCTTTTGAAGTTCTTTCACGATCGAATCTTTGAACCAGGAGAACATCCTTGCCACCAACGGGCTCGATGCGGCTTCTCGCTGCAGAAATACCACAGCTTCGTGCGAGCTCAAGCATCGCGTGCTCGACCCGTGGATTGTTCCACCGATCATCTGGACGTCCAAATTTTGCCACCCAAAGTCCGAGGTCATCCTCCACGACAGCTTTTGGGCGTGCGCCTCCCATGGAAGTTCTAAGCAGTAACAACTCCTCTGCCTGAATGCTTTCATGATCAGATTCTTGAAGCTGTTCTCGCACCAATTTTTCGGCTATCTGCTGAAGTCGCTCTAGTTCAAGCGTTTTGTTGAACTTCCTCCTTGGAGCCGGGGGCTTCTGGTTCAATCCAAATCCAAGGGCGCCAGCGCGATCGTCTGGAGATTCAAGAAGATAATCAATCTCAGTCAATCCAGTTTTTCCTGTGTGTCGTTCGATGAGGCGTCGTCCCCAGAAATCCGGACCAGCGTCTCTAAGCGAACTGAATACCCCGTTCAACCTTGCACTCTGATACGTCTCCTCTGCCAACTTAAGATCAATCGGATCGATCGCTACCGCTCCTGTTCGCGCAAGGTACGACTTTCCATAAACGAATCGACCAATGCTATTTCCTCGCCTGTCTTTTGTCAGCACAAATCGTCCAGCCGTCACACTTTCGGTCTGCCTGGGTAGCGTGATGTAGACGTAGCACTCTGTTTGGGATTCTCTAGAAATCACTATCCAAACCTTTTCTTTTCCGCACGCGTTGGCGCTCTCTAACTGCCTCCAGGGACAAACCTTCCTTGTCCTTTGACGGATCAGCGACTTCCTCCAATTGGTCGAGTTGGTCGTAAAGCCAGAGAAGAGCAGCATAGACAACCATGCCAGTTGCGGCTTTTCCCTTCTCGGCATCCATTACCGCCCTCGGCCCGGTTCCAATTCGGTCTGCGGCGTCTGCTATCGTCATGCTCCGTCGAATTCTGGCACGCCGGAGATTCTCTCCGAGTTGCCGTAGTGCCTGCTCAACAGGGAACGGCGGCGATTGAATTAACTTGTTCCGACGAGACATCTGCGTTTTTAAAGCCTCTTATGTGCTGTAAACTGCTATAGAAAGCATAACATATTGAAGCGCAATGGTCCGGAAGATGCTTTATAAAGCAGTATAAAAGCTATAATCTGCTTTTAAAAGCAAAATTGGCGGTTTCGACGACTTCGCGAAGCGGAAACCCTTTGAAATGATTCCTTTTTCAAGAAAACGTGAAAGCTCCACCGGTGGTATCAGAAGCTCGTTTGCGCACGGACCTGGCTAGATTATTTCTATCTAGGTAGCGACAGTTCGTTGCCTAGCTGAGCGACAATGATATCCGAAGGTATGAGCCAGTGCTAAAGGAAATCAATATGACTGATGTGAAAGACGTGCCATCGTTCAAATCCCTGGACGGCAAAAATATTGAAGGAAACACAATCCGGTTGCATCGTGTGATGCGAGCGCCCGCGGAACGCATTTATCGTGCATTTATTGATCCGGATGCAATGGCGAAATGGTTGCCACCAGACGGCTTTACGGGCAAGGTGCATGAGATGGACGCACGCATCGGTGGCCGCTACAGGATGTCGTTTACGAATTTCAGCACCGGCAATGCACATTCGTTTGGTGGGACGTTTCTCGAATTGACGCCCTATGAACGGATTCGCCACACAGACAAGTTCGATAATGAAGCACTTACCGGTGAAATGGAGACAACTATTGTTTTGAACAAGGTATCCGTCGGAACAGACGTGAACATTGTACAAGCAGGTGTTCCTGCGATGATCCCTGCGGAGGGCTGCTACTTGGGTTGGCAACAGTCTCTCGCGCTTCTTGCCTTACTTGTGGAGGCGGATATTCCGAACTAGGCACTGCTTCTGACCCGAGATGGCGGGCAAGACGCAAATAATTCAAAGTGTGGAGAGTGATATGTCAGCAATTCGTTTGTCGCGCAAATCAAACCTGGTTTATTGCGTCCGCAAGTTCGGCGTCTTCATCGATGGGCAGAAGATTGGTTCGATAGGCAATGGACAGACGGAAACGTTTCAGGTCGCGCCGGGACGGCACCGCATGTTCATGAAGGTAAGCTGGTGCAAAAGCAAAGAATTCGAATTTGATATTGCATCTGGTGACACGAAGGAAATGGAATGTGGAACGCCGCTTGGACTCTGGTATGTCGCGTTGGTTACGATTCTCGTTTGTTCCGTGATGTTCACCCACGGACTGATCAAGTTCGGCGTATCGATGATCACATTCGTACTGGGCATTATCGCGACAATAGCTACTTTCCAGCCGGACAGATATGTTTATTTAAAGGAACGAACCGACATAAGGACCATCTGATTCCCTCAAGTTTGATGAGATCGAGCGATTTTATGAGGAACGCAGCTCGCCCGCGGTCCATGAAGTCTGTGCCTTGCGAAATGTATACGTGGAAACCACATTGCCGTGAAGGCTCCGGTGACCCACAATATCCGAACCTGCTCTAAGTCATTTTTCAATCACTCGCACTCTACTGCTCAACAGGTAAAAGACAATGGGACAACACGGACGTGGCCACGGTGGCTTAGATATTGGCGTCGGCATTGAGATAGGAAATCAAAATCCTGCGGTCTTACCGCCGGGCGCCTATGGTCCCGAGATCTTCGGACCTCAGGTAGGCATAAGAGGCCAGGTTGGCAGGGGCGGACCTCCGGTCGATCCCATCAGGGAAGAAGCCAGGCGAATCGCTGCGGAGTTGGACTACTCTCCTCGTCCCGACATAGCTATTAATCATCTGCAGCGCGACCTTCAGCGCATACCTGACCCTCACGATCAGCGCCGTCTGATTGAGCTGGTCGATCGCTTCGATCGTAAGGGTATGGGAGCGGATCTCATGCTCGGCGGCAGACGGGGTGGCGACATGGATTTGTGGAGCAGCATTCGCGTAGTGCCCTGCCGTCCTCGCGTGCCACATTATGACGGTGGTTTACGCAACGGCAGTTACCCCGGCGGCGTTTATCCAGGCGGTGCTTACCCTGGCGGCGTGTACCCTGATCGCACTGTTCCCATCGCTCCGAACAATGGGGTTAGTGTTGGAGTAAGCATCGACTTGAATCTCCTCAAGCGGATCAGATAACTATGGCACCGCATCCGGTGCGGGTCGTATACAGCGTCACTCCTGATATTCTGAGGAAACGCCCAGGTTTTTGATGAAGCGAACCATATGCTCCAGGACGATATCTGGCTGATCCTGGTGCGGCGAGTGACGGCATTGCTGAATCATATGAAGCTCAGCGCCCGGCACTTGTCGCCTGATTCCCTCCAACTGCGCCATAGTTCCGTACTGATCGTCCTCTCCCTGGATCAGCAGTACTGGGCAAGCAATCGTTTTGAGGTCCGCTTCTATATTCCAGTCGCGAAATTCAGGATTCAACCAGATGTCGTTCCAGCCTCTGAAGGTCGTCTCGGCATCAATGTGATGAGGTTGAAGCGCGTTTCGCAGCGGACCGTTTTCGTAGGCTTCTTTCGCTTCCCGCAGCCCGGCTAAGGTTATGTCCTCGACGAAAATGTGAGGAGCTTCAAGAATGATTGCGCATGGTCTGGAAGGAAAGGCAGCAGCAAACAGCAGAGCAATCGTTGCGCCATCGCTATGCCCGATCAAAATGGGTCGGGAGATATTGAACGCATCCAAAATCTCGGGCAGTACCTCTTGCCCTTCATGATGCAGATAATTGACGGAACGCTTCTCGCTTAAGGAGTCAGAGCGACCATATCCATAACGCGAATAAACCAGGGCACCAAATCCGGTGCGCTCTGCCAGCTTGCTCGGGTACTCCTTCCAGAGATCGAGCGAGCCCAAACCGGCATGCAGAAAGACGAGTGTTGGTGCACTCGAGTTGACATCGCCGATGGTCAATGCCTCGAGGCGGTGTCCTGAGA
>JAJPJO010000024.1 GCA_021324135.1 Pseudomonadota bacterium | reverse complement strand
CTACCAAGAAAAACGCCTGTTTGGGTGCGAAAAGCGGACTTCGCCTGCGAGTCCTGCTCACTCAGCAGTTCTTCATCACCGTATTCTTCGATCAGCTTGGCGATGCCGAAGTCGAGTATTGAGACCGAAATGTTTTCTGAAACCTGTTTTGACAAAATGATGTTCGCCGGTTTGACATCACGGTGAACGATGCCTTTCTTATGCGCATGCTCCAGGGCATCGCAAACCTGAATGAATATGACGAAAAATTCGGACATACTCAGAGGTCCTCTTCGGCTCAGGCGATCCTCGAGGGTTTCCCCTTCGATGAAATCCATCACTATGTAGGGTGTGCCTTCATGGACATTGAAATCATAAATTCGAGCAATGCAAGGATGATCGAATTTGCCGAGAATGCGAGCTTCATTTTGGAAACGCAGCAGTTTATCGCCTTGCAGGCAGCCGTCGGGCAGAACCTTAAGAGCAACTTCCCTTTGCAGCGAAAGATTAGTCGCCTTGTAGACGACACCCATACCACCTGAGCCGAGCCTGCTTAATATCTTGAAGCCACCAAATACGGTGGAACCAATCTCGAGCGACCGTGGTCTGCGGCCCAAACTGATGCTGCCGTCACGTTCAGTCATCCCTTCCTCTGCCCATCTGCCTCCATCCTTTTGCGAAGCTCAGCAAGATGCTCCTCCACCCTTTTTTTGGTCGAGTTATCGTTCCTCGTCAGCTTGAGCGCCAGCTGTCCATAACGATAGGCATCATCGAGTCGTCCAGTATCAATTTCGGCATACGACAAACCCATGTAAGCGCCCAGGAGATATCCTTGCTTGTCGTTTGAGTCAGGCAACCTTTTCAACAAAACGAGGGACCTGTTGTACAGCGCTATTGCCTTTTCAAACCGGTGATTTTCTCGCTCAAGATGGGCAATTTCGATCAGACAGAGAACATAGAGAGGATCATCCGTGCGCCCTGCTCGCTCATATGTCAATCTCGATATTTCAAATGCTTTAGCTGCCCTGGCCCGGTCTTTCATCTGCACGCAAATCAATCCCCGCGACAGTTGATATCCTGCATAGAGGACGCCCTCGGGATGCAGATCCTCCTCAAAGAGCTTGCAGGCTCGATCGCAAAAGGACAATCCGTTCCGCAAATCGCTGCGACCACAGGCATTGTCTGAAAAACATTTCCAGTAATAAGCCGCCAACTCGATCTCGGCTCGATGCTTATTCTTACAAGCCAAGCGCGTTCCTCGCTCCATATATTGCATGGCAATCTTATCTTGTTTGAGACGTCGGTAGTTCCAGCCCTGGAGCAAGTAGACTTCCGGTTCGTACAGTCTCCGGTTGGTCAGTTTCGGCTCGTTTGTGCCCTCCTCTTCAGCAAACATTCTCTCCGCTTCCTTGAGCAGGCGATTCGATTCCTGCCAATCCCCCGGCTTGCTATTCGCGTTCGTACAAAGGTCGTGGGCGCCAAAGCGAAGATCGTCGAACTTCTTCTCAGCCGCTCTCCTTCTAAAACTCTTCTGGCCCAGCTCGGCCTTGTCCATGAGTATGTCGCCCTCGGGCGTCATCGCATCCATGACCGCCGAGGTGCTTTGCTGCGCCCTCGTGCTCAACAACTTGCGAAGGTCTTTGTCTGCAAGTGGAGGAACCGGATTCTCCACAGCGATATTCGGCGGAGCCGGTCTGTTGTTCTGATTGATGATCCAAAATGTGAGCGTCCCTATGAAAAGCAGGGCCATGGCGATAAGCGAATATAAGATGGTGTTTTTGAAAACATCATTGACCCTGCTTGCTTTGTCCGATCTCGCTGGATTGATCCAGACAAGAGCTCGGCGCGCTGCCTCATCTCGATTTGTGTCGGCGCCGGCACTCTTGCTCGCCTGGACGCCTTCGATTTGCGCAGAAAGGCGATCGGCAATTCGTACCAATGCCCGCGACAGATCATCGGCTGACTGCTGCCTGTCATCAGGAGCTTTAGACAGGGCCGCAGCGATGACATCAATCAAATCCACGGGAACACTTTTTTCTCGCAGCATCATCAATGGTGGCAACTCATTCTGATGCTTAGTCAATATCTCCAGAATGCTCTCTGATTCGAACGGCGGCCTGCCGCACAGGCAGTGGAACAATACACAACCAAGCGAATAAACATCGGAGCGAGCGTCGGCTTGGCCGCCTTCGATTTGTTCAGGGCTGATATAAAGAGGGCTGCCCACAAACGCACCGGATGTGGTGGCGCGCATTTGCTTGTCGCTGGTTTCGATCTTGGCGACGCCGAAGTCCAGCAGAACCACTCGCAATTCCTGGTTCGCGTCTCGAGAAACGATTATATTGCCGGCTTTCAAGTCCCGGTGAACAACACCTTTGCCATGCGCATGCGATAAGCCTTCGCAAATCTGGATGAACACCTCCAGAGCCTCAGGCACCTCCAAATGATCGGTCTTCGATAGGATCTGCTCGAGCGAGCCGCCGTCGATGTACTCCATGGACAAATACGGTATTGCACCAGCTGCGATACCAAAGTCATAGACTGTGGCGATGTTGCGATGCTGCAGACGGGAGAGCGCCCGGGCCTCATTTTGAAATCGAATCATGTCCTTGTCTGAAAGCCGATGGCGAGATACCACCTTCAGAGCCACAATGCGGTCGAGCATTTTGTTTCTGGCTTTGTAGACAGAGCCCATGCCGCCTTCGCCGATTCTTTCGATGATCTCGAAAGT
>JAJPJO010000481.1 GCA_021324135.1 Pseudomonadota bacterium | reverse complement strand
TTGCCGGGGCCGTTGACACTAATACAGTGCGATTTTTGCGGTCGCGGCCTCGTGTACGGGGCCAGAAATGACCATTTTTGGCCTCGTCAAAAAACACGTTCCAGCCAACCAAAATCTTTTTGACAAGCCGATAGGCCCAGCTTAGAAATTCAATTTCTCTTGCTTCTATACATAAGATGAGCGCCGCAGCCCTCCTACTATCTTTTGTCATATCAGTAAACGAAAACATAAAGAGGGATAGCGCCAGAGCTGAAAAAACGAGCCGGGACCGTCGATGCTGAAGCTCGTGCGGTCCCAGCTGTTCACTGATCACATGTGTCGATCACGTGTGCGCGATGCTACCTCTCGCCGCGAACGCTGGCAAGCACCTCGGCAATCGGGAAGGGATGAGGAATCAACTGCCCGAGCGTCAGGCAGAGGATGCTGTCGTTCGGTCCTTCGCCGATGACATGCATGTCGAAGCCGAACTCGCACAACGACTGGCGGCAGTTGCAGCACGGCCACGGGTCGCTGCCTTTTGGCGCGTACACGGCGATAGCCAGGAAGACCTCGAACTGGCTCAAGCCGGCCGCCTGGGCGCGCGCCAGGGCACCATCGACGATGGCACTGGTGATCGCCACCTCCTCGGCATGCTTCGTCTGCGTGTAGCCGCAGTTTTCGACGTTGCAGCCGCGGTAGATGCGGCCGTCGAAGGTGAGCACGGCAGCGCCGACATTGTACTGCGAGTAGGGACGGTACGCCTCCAGACAAGCTGCTTTCGCCTCGGCGATCAGCTTGCGATAAAGCGGCTCGTCTTCCTTCGCCACTTCGATGAGAGGCGGCGTTTGAATCACCGGCTTGCGATTCGTGTGCGTGAGGATGCGATCGCCTTTCGGGCACGAGCAGCCGGATTCATGCGTTTCATTTGTCATACGTTCCGTTTCCTTTCAATTGAATTGAGGGATCGAACCAGGCTCGAAAAGTGAAAAAGGAGCCGAAGCCGATCGCGAAGATCAGCTCCAGCTCCTGATTCAGATCCGGGCTTATTTCAGCCCTGAGCGCTCAGGGCCCGGGTTACAGTTACAGGCACTCCGGACCGAAGGAGTCGGGCAGGAGCTTAGCGACCGTGGTGCGCACGATCGACTTGTCGGCACCGATGAAGATCACCTCGGCCTCCAGACCACCGAACTCGCGGAGCACCTGGAGGCACTCGCCGTCGATGGCATTGGCGCCGACCACCGCCAGCTTGTCGATCTTGTTGAAACCGTTGCTGACGGCAGCCGCCATGGCAGCCCGCTCGGCCGACATGCTGCCGCCGTAGCTGGCATTGTCGATCTGCGTGCCTGCGAAACGCCTCTTGCAGCCTGCGCTGTTGCTGGCACAGGCGACGGCGCCGCGGGCCTTCTTCGAGTACGGGATGTGGGCGAGATTGGCTTCCTTCAAGGCCCGCTCGACGAGCATGCGATCGCTCTGGTTGAGCATGGCGAAGGGGACGACCACGCCGCTCGGCGCCGGGAGCAGCTCTCCGACGGTGGCCCGGCGGACGTTGCTCTCGCGGTCGCAGATGTTCAAAAGCACGGCATCGCACCCGAACTGGCGCAGGACCTGGCGGCAGAGGCCGCAGGGCGAGCCACCCGGGTACTTCTTGCAGACGACGGCCACGTGCGTGAAGCGCGTATAGCCTTCGGCGACGGCGGTAGTGGCGGCGTTGCGCTCGGCGCAAATCGTGGCGGCGAACGAATCGTTCTCCACGTTGCAACCGATGAACACCTTGGACTGACCATCAGCGTTCACCGCGCGGATGGCGGCGCCCACCGGGAAGTTCGACTGGAAGCAGAAAGCGCGCTCGGCGCCCTGCCAGGCATCGGCAACGAGCTCGCGCTCGACCGGGGACAGATCAGCATTCTTGACGAACGTGCCAAGGGGTGTGCTCATGATTTCATTCCTTAGACTTTGGAGCAAGCCTTTGGTGAAAGGCTCAGACTCGGCGGCTTGCGAAGCCAAGCCTGAGACAAAGGAGGAAACGGCCGGCAAGCCCGTTTCCTCCTCAGAGCGAATCAGGAGGTGAGGCGGCGAGCCTCACCCCCCTTCTCATGCAGCGTCACGACTTACTCAGTCGTTTCGCCGCTCGCCTCGCCGTCCTCGCCATCGAGATCCTCGGGATTCTCGACCTCGACTTCGACTTCCTCATCAGCAGAATCACTCCCCTCAGGGGAAGGCTCAGGCGTCACGGGCACCCGGCGCGGATCCTCGCCGTCGTCATCCTCGATCTCTCGAGGCGACAGCGAGATCTCCTGACCGTTCGGCAGCCCGGACGGGGAGTCTTCGGTATAGGGGAATGCATCGACGACGAACGAGCGCCGGCCGTCGGTGCCGCGGATGACCGGGACCGCCTGGCCGAAGAGCTCGTCGTGAACGATGACGCCGGTGTAGAAGCCGGAGGCGCGCCGGTCGTAGTCGCGCAGGTGACCCATGCGAGAGGCATCCCAGAGGAAGCCGACCTCATGGAACTCCTGGAACTTCAGGCTCAGACCGGGGAGAGTGTGGTCGGGGCTGGTGCGCCAGCTCGAGGCCACCTTGCCGTCGAAGGAACGGACGATGTTGATCAGCCTCTGCTCCCACTCCACCCGCGACGCATCGCCGGGGTGGCGGCGACGGAAATCGCCGATCATGAAGAGCGTCTGGTTGTTCAGAAGCACCGACGAACCATAACGGAGCACGTGGATGTGCGGGTTCTTGTGCAAGTTGAAGAGAACATCCAGCTTCTTGGGAAGCGAGATGGTCGGATCGGACGGCCACTCCGAAGCCTTGGGGTGGTCCTTGCACCAGCCGTCGCGGAAGCGCTTGGTGGCCTGCACCCACTCCATGAGCCGAATTTCGTTCGACATGGAGAGGTGAGTGGCGGAGGGGATATAAATCACCTTGCCGCCCGAGGCCTCCTGGAAGCGCTCGATGAAGCGACCGCACGACTCGCCCAGATGCAGGACCTGGTCCTCGAAGCCGCCGGCGGCGAGTGCTTCGTCGACCTCCGGGGCATCGGGATAATCGTGCAGGTAGTTGGCCTCATCCTCGCCGAAGCGCTTGAAGGCGTCTTCGTCGATGATGCCGCCCAACAGGAAGACGACATCCGGTTTGGAGTCGCGGATGTACTGAAGCACGCATTCGACCATGGAGCGGTCGTGGTGCGGGAAATACATGTGGCCCAGAGCGACAACCCGCATGCCGTCCTTGAGGGTCATCCGGTAGATACCGGCCTCATGGAGCGACGTCTTGGGGTCCTCCTTAACGACCACACGTTTGAAGTGTGTTGCCTTAGGCATTGTGAAACCCTCGCTTTCTTAGAGCAACAGGCCGGCTTCATCGAGCTTCTTGAAGAAGTCGATGACAGCCTCGGCCATGTCGCGCCGGTCGTTAAGACGCAGAACGTTGGGAGCAACGATTCCCTGGTTGTAAGACTCGTTCACCAGGAGTGCGGCGTGGCCCATCTGGCCCACGCCTACGGCGGTCTCGCCGGAGTCCTCGACGATCAGCGGAACGTGATCCGCCGCCATCTCGAACTTCTTGTTGCCCGGCGTCACCCAGCGCACATCGCGGTCCGGGTCGAGACCCAGCCTGGCGACGAGAGCCTTGGTGACGCGCTGGGCGATGCCGGTGTTGTAGGCGCCGGCCTTGTTGTCGAAGCGCGTTTCAGAAGCGCCGGGAGTCCACGTCCAGATTTTGACGTCGATGCCGGCCGCCTTGATCTTCGCGATCGCTTCCACGACGCCGTCGTACGGCTGGAGGTCGCTGTAGCCACCCTCAGCGCGACGCGCGAAGGCGACGAAGGCGTCCAGGTACTCCTTGTCGGAGAGCGGGTTGTCGGGGTCGAACTGCATGTGGTACAGCTTGACGCTGTTGGCGTCGATGTTGTGACCAAAGTGCAGGTTGACATAACCGATGAACGGCGCGAGCCAGTTCACCAGCGTGTTGTGCAGGTCGATTGCCACCTGCCGTTCCCAACGAAAGTCAGGATCGTTGGGGGCGAGAACACTCCTCGGGGGCCAGTTGCTTACACCACCGGTGGTGGCGTCGGCAACCGGCTGACCGCTCGAGGAGGCAATGTTGTTCTTCTCAGAACTCATAGTCAGTCTCCTTAATGATCTTGCTGTTCGAGCTTGATCAAGGCTTAGCGGTCCGGGGTGCGATAGACCTTACCCGCGAAGGTAAGAGCCATCTTCGGCCGGCCATTGACCAGAACCTGCTTGATGGGCAGCGGCTGCAAGTGGACCTTGCCGCCGACGACCTTGCCGGCACCGATAGCCGGGTGCCAGTTGTTCGACAGGTTCGCGTACGCAACAAAGGGATGACGCACGTCCACCAGATGACCAAGTTCGACGGCACGAAGCTCGCCGTTGGTCGTCTGTCGGACAGTCATGCCCACGCGGTGGGTATGACCCGTGGCAGTCGAGCGCCCGCTCTCATCAGCATCAGCGCGAGGGCTGACGCCGGGGTGGGGGCGAACGATGTGCCCGTGGTGCAGTTCGAGGTCGCCGTTGATCAGGATGGCGCCGCCGAAGCCGCCGCGCTCCGCCATGTCGTAGATGAACGTCACCGGGTCACCCGGCTTGTAGCCCATCAGACCATGGAAGTTGAGGATCGGCTCACGAGTCGAGAAGTCGACGATGTTAGCCAGACCCGCGGCGGGATCGGTCAGGTAGCGGAGCATCCGGTCTTCGTGATTGCCCATGATGTAGAAGACATGGAGGCAATTGGAGACCTTGATGAGGGAGTCGACCAGGCGGCGCGTCTCATCCAGCTCAGCCTGCTGATTGGCGACCACACGAGGCGGGCGCGCCCAGCGAGAGAGCGCGAAGACGTCGGCGACGTCTCCGATGAAGATGAGGATGTGCGGCTGGTAGTCCTTGAGGAACGCTTTGATCGCCCACATTGCCAGCTTGTCATGAGCGGGAACGTGGATGTCCGGAAGGACGACGATGCGGGTACCTTCGGGAAGATCGAGGGGAAGAATGCCGGCGTAAGACAGGTAGCCAAGTCCCCGGTTGGCGTTGCGGGCACGCAATTCGGCGTACAAACGCTGACGAATTTCGGCGGGCTCGGCACCGGTAGCTTTGGCAAGCTGAACGGCAGCATCTTCCAGTGAAGACGCGTGTGTCGTTTTCATAGCTAAAACTCCTTCTCGCCTCGGTTGGAGGCGGTGGTTGACCCGGCTCTAAGCAACTGCTCGGAGCTGGGACTAGCTGAAACAGCCTCCTAATGAGGCGGGAGTTTTTGTAGTAATGTGAGATTTCCTCTCGAGAAACCACTGGCTTGCCGGGAGCAAGGGTTTCTTGGTTTGGCATGAACAGGAACTGTTCTATGTGTGAGAGGAAGCTTGAAACAACAGCCAGGATGAAGATGCTTATTAGCGTAAAGAAACTTCACGCTAATGAAAAGCCTGACAGGGTGCCACTTGGCAGCAGCGAGCCCTGCATCAACCGGCGCATCTTGGCAACATCATTTGCGATATTGCTGTCCTGGCAAAGCTTTGCGGGCTTTCCGCCTCTTAACAGTTCGATCCGGCTTGAAACGGTGCCGGTTTTAGACAATTAGCGAAGCTGAAGAAGCCTGTTTGGCAAGGATTAGCTCGATTTTCCTCGCAAACAACTCATGCAGCTCGCACACAACTTGACTTCCGGCGGGACCTACAACTTGGCTTCCGCCCGAACCGGGCAAGGGCGCGCGATTATACTGTCCACAGGGGTGGGCAGCTCCAGAGCCAAAAAGCAAGTCCTGCCTGGGCGGCTAAGTTGTCTATGGTCGGCAGGCTGAGCAATTGGTCTGCTCCAGGCGCTTCGAGCAACCTGTATCTGGTTGAGCAAAACGCTGCCAAAGGAACTGGAGTGCCATCGCTCATGGCCAAGCATCAAGCAGAGAACGGCTGTTCATCTTGATCGGCGTCGAACCACTGGCAGCTCGGCGAATCACTCGCTCTTTCCCTTTCTGTTTGCGTGCAGTCTTGGCTGGTAAGTTGGTTCGGCTAGCCCTGATCAATCGGTTGAGAATCAGATGAACGGCAACAAGGTACGGCCGCGGCAGGCGCCGGTGAAATAGCGTCGGCACAATCCTTCATTAATGACGAACGGTTAAACCCTCACCCGCTCAGCATTCCGAGATCCGAAGCCCGAGATTTTATCTTGCCACAGCATGGCGCAGCTAGCACATGGTATCACATACGGTATCAGCACGGCGGCGGTTAAGAACGAGTGAAACCCAGACACATTTTGCAATTCGTCCGCGCTGCGCAATCTTGAAATCGCCAGAGATCAAGTGGTATCACATACAGTATCAGCATGGCGGCGGTTAAGGAGTGGTGAACGAAATGCAATTGTTTCAATTGACGCCACCTCGGCCAGCGCTGCCTCGATTGCTGCAAAGTGGTATCATATACGGTATCAGCACGGGAGCGGTTAAGGACGAGTGAAGATGGCGCCTGTTCCTTTTGCAATTAGCAGAGGCTCCGCTATTTATTGACAAGCTCAGGGAATTTGATCCAGCTTCTCGTATATGGCCTGGCGTGGGTTAGGCTCTTGAGAAATCTCCTGCAGATGCTTATAGAGCTTCACTTCCTCGCCGCTCAGTTTCTTAGGAATGACAACGTCAATGATCACGATCATGTCCGCTCCGGCAAGCCCGAGACCCTTTAGCCGATACATTCTGCCTTGCTGGGTGAGCGGCTGGATTTTCATCGAGACTTTACCGGTGGCAGTAGGAATCTGCACATCGGCTCCCAACATAGCTTCGTAAATGGTAACGGGCAGAATGCACTTGATCTCTTTGCCGATCACTTTCAGGAAGGGGTGTTCTTTCAATTTGATTTTGATGATCAAATCGCCATACTTGCCGGCGCGCAGATCCCAGCGCCCCTGCCCGTGTTTTCTCAGCTCCATGCCGTTGCACATGCCCATAGGCAAATCGATTTCGACGGTGCGATCGACGTTGAAATAGCCCAGACCCCGACAGCCGTCGCACTGCATGCGCTCGAGCGGTTTCTTGTCGGCACAGCGATCGCAAGGCGTCGGATCGGTGATGATAATTTGTTTGCGAGCGCCCTTCATGGCTTCTTTGAGCGTCACCTCAAACTCCATTTCCAGCGCTTGCGCTTGAATCTGAACTTCTTCCACTTTCGGCTTGCTGGCCTCAACGACCGCCTTCTTGTCTTTCGTCACTTTGCCCCACAGTGCTCGTACATCTGATGTCTGCCGGAAAACCTCGCTGTTTTTGTCATACTCTTTGCGTTTTTGCGGATTCATCAGCACTTCGTAGGCATCGCAAATATCCTTGAAATTGCGCGCTTGCACATCGGCATCCACCGAATGGGCGGCGATGTGCGGTCCAAACTTTTCGTAGAGATCGTTGTAGGCATCCTGAATCTCTGTACTGGTCGCGTTCGGCTTGATGCCAAGGATGTAGTAATAATCCTTGTGCGTTTTTGTCGGCGCGTTTGTCGCTTTTTCGTCTTCCATTGCGTCCCGCCACAGCCGTTATCAATCCGCCAGCGAGCCGGCGGCAGGTATGCGTGTATTCCGTTGTAGTTACTAAATGCCCACTATAAGGGACAGCACTATTCATAATACACATGAATTATGAAGTAGCAAATATTTCATACCACGCTGAGCGTCAAAACTCCCATGAAAGTGCACTTTACCCTCCCAGAGTCAGGCAAGGCGGTGGTCTGCAAGGCGTCTTATAACACCCGGACCCGGGCAGCCTCTGAAGACTCGCTTGCTGTGCCTCTTCGTTCCGAACCGGGCCGCACCGCCTGTTACATCGCCTAGTAGCAGGGAGCGATTTAACCCTTGGCGCGAGACCGCCAGAATTATTTTGGGCAAATTAGTCTTTGTAACCCTACCCACCTACGCACCAAATTCTTTTAACCGCTCCCTGAGGGGGCGGTTTATTTTTTGGGGAGAACGGCACCTTCAACCGTTCTCCCCAAATTGCCTTGGATTATTCGCCTGGCCCTATCCGCACTTTGAATAGCCGCAGGACTGGCAGACGTCGCAACCATCGATTCTCAGCCATGACTCGTTGCCGCATTTGCCGCAAGCGCGACGGTTGCGGTTCTGCTCATTGGCGGAAGGCATTGAGCCTAGCTGGGTGCTCGTGTGATTGAGCGCTTCTTCCTTCTGATAGAGCTCCTCGGAAAGCGCTGCCGCTTGCGCGTCCACACTCTGGGAGTGGTGCCGCCGATAGTGCTGAATCGCCTTTGCCAGACCATCACAAGGTGATTGAATTACTACCGCCTTGTCACTGTCCGAGAATTTGAAGAAGGCAGGATAACCCGATTGAATGTTGACCAGCTGCCTTACAACAGTGATCTCAGCCTTGGCCCGCTCTTCCTCGCCGAATTCAGCAGCATACTGCAAGAACGCCGAAGCCAGCCTGCCTACTGCTTCAAACAGTCCGGCCTCAATGGCTCCTGGCTTGCCCATGCGAGCGTAAACTTCGATCAACTCGCCCGGTCGGTTCACCTCATGATTGAGGCTGACATGCAGCGTCGAGCCGCCATCGGGTGATCCGACTCGCACTTTGTATGTTTGCCCGACCGTCTCTTCTACGCTTATGGTGCGCTTTTCCGTGTGGCCGAGCAAGGTGAGCAAATCGGATTCTCGATCGTAGTCTTCCTTGGCAATCTTCTCCACCGGCTGGCTCAGGCGGGCGCCATCAGGATAGAAGGTGATGTCCTTGACTCCCAGCCGCCAGGCCAGAATCGCCGCCTCACCCACCGCTTCCTCGCTGGCATCCAGCGGAATCGAGCAGGTGTTTGAAACGGAATTGAAGGCCTCGGGAAATTCATCGGCCCCTTTGTGAATGGCAGCCAGATGGCGGATGTATTTTTCCGGATCGACCTCGACCCGCACCGGGAATGCCTTTTGAACGGCCTGGGGCACCTCCGCCAAACCTCGACAGGATTTGTGGTTGTCTCGAATGCGCTTCAGGAGCGCCTTCTCGCCTTCCTCTGTTGTCGGCCAGGCGCCGTGCTTGATCATCAATTCCTTGAAGCCGGGCGCCACAAAATCAACGTAGCGCGAGCGGACTTTGCGAGAGAAGACGATGCCATTGTGCGGATCGACTCCCCAGCTCGTTTGCAAGGCTTGAGCCAGCGTTCCGGTTGGCGCATTATTGGTCATGCAGCTGTTTCTGACGCGCAGGCCTTTCTTCTGAAAGCGGCTGCCCTCCCAGAGAGGATAAACGCCACGCTCCTTGGCCAGCTCGGCAGAAGCATCAACACAGGCACGTGTGTAATGCCTGAAGAGCGACTCGACCGCCTCAAGACCCTCCTGGCTGCCGAACTCCAGACCGAGCCTGGAGAGAAACTCGGCAATTCCGGCAAAGCCTCCGCCGTTGCGGCGCTCCATGCGTGCCGTCATGTTTTGCGCCGGGATGGGATACCAGCTCACGTCAGTTACATTATCCATGAAGCGCTGCTGTACTCTCGCCACAGCTTTCATGGCCGGCATGTTGTAAGTGCCGTCGGGATTCCAGAAATCTGCATGGGCAGCGTGCAATGACGAGAGATTGCAATTGCCCATGTAGAACATGCCGTCCTTGCCTGGTCCAGCCGGGAGGAACTGTTCGCCGCAAGGGTTGCATGTATTCAAGTCATAGACATGGTCGTTGGCATTACCGGCATTAATCGTTTCATAAAAGCCCAGGCCGGGCTCGCCTGAATCACGCATGCCTTCAACGATGCGCTGAAAAACATCCGGGGCATAGAAGTGCCCGCGCACTTTGACATACTTGTCGGTAATCTCGACGACCGCGTTCCTGAGGCTGCGTGCCGCTTCGATCGCTTCGGGATTTTGTTTGAGATCGACGGCGTACTCTTCATAGACCGGCTCTTTAGTGAGACGATTGACTTTCAGCATGCCGGTTTTCTCGTCATAAACCGGTTTGCGCGGATCGTAAAGGGCGCCCATCCAGCGTTCTTTGTTGAAGGATGCCGGATAGAAAGCCCGGTTAGCCACTGCTTCCATGAATCCAGGCATGGCCAGCACAGTCACGTTCGTGTTCTTGAGATAATTCTGCCGCTCCATGTACTGGGCAAAGCGCTCGCCATAGCGTTTTTCAGCCATCTCGAGAATGCGCTTCTTATAGCTCATCCCGTCCTCACCGGGGTTCTGCCTGACTTCGTTTCGCACCTCTTCAAAAACTTTTGACATCACCGGCGGTGGTATCAGTTTCTTCTTGTCGATGAAGAACAAAATGTCGGGATGATCGGAATTGCGCAGCTCGATGAGCGCGCCACCGCGCCGCCCGCCTTGAGCAACGGCCTCGACTGCTTTGGCGATCGTTTTCTCGTAAAAACGATCCGGGCCCGAGGCAGCGGCGCCGTTTGAAATTATCGATGACCAGGGGCGCAAGGTGCTCGTGTTGATGCCCATGCCCATGGCGGCCTTGGCTGCCAGAGCCTCGATGCGAGCCGCTTCTTGAATGCCCTCCAGGCTGTCTTCGACATAGGCGACGCCGCATGCCGCCAGACAACCTTTGCCTCGCAGCTTGACGGCAAGCTCTCCCATGGCCACTTCGTGATCGGACAGATTTGTCTTTTTATTTTGAAGAACGGCCCGGCGCAACTCTTCCGATCTCAACCATATGTCCGCTTCCTTCTGCTCGGACAATTTGCCGTGCGCCCAGTATTTCAAAACGTTCAGTGAAACCTCGGGATCGGCATTTATATTTGCCGGCGTGTTGGCCCAGAACTTTTGGTTGCCGATGTGCTCGCAGAAGACAGCCTGCCACTGCTGGGTGACCGGATGCTTAAGAGCCGCCTCGAGCGTGATCTCGACAATTTCCTCGGCCGTGAGCACATACTTCAATTCGGCCAGGGCCATCGACGTCGCTACTCTATGAATGATGTCCGAGACATCCTCAACCGGCTGACCGGTTGCCGAATCGCGCTTGGAATACAGGCCGACCAGGGTCTCCTGCGTCGCCTCGAAATAGCGATCGTTGAATGAGCGTTTGCCGGCCGGCTCCATTACCGTATCGAATATAGTCGCGGTCAATTGCGTCTGCTGCTGCTGCTGTTTCGACATGCTTCCCTCTTTCTCATTTGGAACAGAATTGCCATCATTTTGTTTAGAGCTGTTATTTGCGCCGTCGTCAGGCCGGAAATCCAAGTTGTTCGCCGCACCATCCTCGGTGCGAGCCTCGGCTCGGGCTGGCAAGCGCGCTTCTGCCCTGGCATCGGAGCGCCTCAAATCAGGCAGGTCTACCACACGTGTTCGTTCCGGCTGCCCCTCGCCGCGGCGCTCAACGACGGCAGCATCGGGCTTGAGCGGCTCAGTTTTGTTCGAGACAAGCCCTCTGTCTTGTCCCTCTTTGTCCTGGATTCTCTGCATTGAAAGTCTCTTCCCTTTCTATTTCACTGACATACACAACAAGGATCGACCCCCTGCCCGCAAAAGCAGAGGTAAGGCAACGCCAGCTTGCCGGCGGCAAGATTATGTAGTAAGTACAAACTTAGAGACAGACAGGCGATTACCACCATGTGTTCAACCATAGCGGTTACAACCGTCTTCTCTGCCGATCAGCAAACTATTCAATTGTCCGAGCGCAAATTTTTTGTTGCAACAATCGTACTAGGGATGGTGGCACGACGCAAGTATGTAAAGTTCTTCTGACAACCCGTCTAGCCGCCGTTAAGCCGCAATACGGTGGCTTCTCGAGTGTTTGTTGTGCGATTCTTAAATCAGCGAGCCCTCAGATCGCTTAACCCATATGTAGTGTCTGCATAATCGTTGCAAGTAGCAGCGCGTGGCTCAAAACCCTAACCAGTCGCGCCTTAAGGCCGAAGTGCATAAGTGTCGGATATACACCAGGGGCGACACCACAGACGGTATTATCGGGCGTTCACATGAGTATGGTATCACGGCGATCTTATATACAACATCAATACAAAACGCACATCAGTAAAGGTTCTCTATAGATCGCATAGCTCATTGATTCAGTGTTGTATGTCTGCGTTCCGCCGGCAATCTTGAATGGCAATTTTCAAGGCTGGAAACCGCCGTCGCAAACGCTATCCGACGTATAACAGTTTGAATTATTAGTGAATATATTGCGCCGCTCAGTCCAATAATGATTGTTTCATTGCACTGCGTTTGCACGGCTTAGTGCCCATGATTGCTGAGCTTACATCATCGTTCGACCTAGAAAACGAATACCTTTAAGCTGCATGCGCGTCGACCGTCACGCCTGCAGTGCAAACTTTCAGCTTGTTGATTGACCTGGCGTGGGCGCAAGCACGGAAAAGCGAAACGTCGCATTTCTAGTTGGATCTCATGCATGGTTAATCACAACAGTGTAGAGCAATCTAAAGCCACCGCCGGTAGTGATGCTCCGGCCAGACAGCATGCCGTTGGTGATCGAACCAGCCAAACTTTCAACGCCCAAGTTAATCACGCCCGGTCCGAACCTGGGCAGGGATTGGCTGCGCATAACGAACGCATGAGGGCAACCGATGTGACCAGCATGGGATTTCCTCAGATGCAAATCGTTGATAGCAGCAAGAGTCTAAATAGTGGGCAGGGCGGTCAAGGTAGTCAGAGCGATCAAGGCCTTTTGCAGGAAGCCGCCTACCGCAAAGGCCCGGATTCCAACAGCCACGCCTGCCATGTTAATCCAGGAAAGAAGCCTTTTCAATCGGGAATCGCATCCATTTATTCGGAACGAGAAAAAACCGCTATACCAGGCGAGAGAAATGACCCAGCCAAACACACTGCAGCAAGCAAGGAACTGCCGCTCAACAGCACGGCCTGCGTGACGCGACCAGGCAGCAATGAAGGTACAGAGGTGCGCATCAATGACCGAGGACCGTACATCAAAGGGCGCGTGCTGGACATGACGCCAGCTTCGGCAAGGGACATTGGCGTAGACGGTTTGGGTCAGGTCAATGTCTGGCGGCCCGGACAATACACAAGAGACTAAACGAGCAGAAAAAGAGAAAGACAGTTAGTTCCCTGTCGTTCTATAGTATGTCTTCCTATAGTAGCTTGCGAGTTAAATGAAAACAGCGAGAAGCGGGCCAGAGCCCATCAAGCTGTTTTCAAACGTGCCCGTCTGCGTGGATCACTGCTCGTTTTTGAAGAAGCAAATCAAGCGAGCGTTTCGCCTGACGCCACCAGCCCGGACTCGACCCAGACAAGGAAGAGTCGCGCGCAAGCAGTAACCTGGGCGGCAACATTACGACCTCCCGGCCGTGCAGACCAGCACGCGCGGGCGACCGTAGCCGCCGACCTCGCTGACCTCCTCGTGGCGGTCCATCCTGGCGCGGCGGGCGAACTCGCGGCGGCAATCGACATGGTTGCACAGGCCCAGGAAGCAGTCCTTGCGGTAGTCTTCCCAGGTGGCCATGATGTCGAAGCCGACCTCTTCATCGCTCACCGGCTTAACGGCTTCCGCGCAGAGGCGCTCGACCCGGCGGTGGCACTGCCGGTGATGGCAGATACCGCGCCGGCAGTCCTTGCGGTACTCGTCCAGCGTGTCGAGCACACTGTATCCGAGCAGGTCGTCGAGACTCGGCTGGGTTGCGGGATTAATGCAGGTTTTCATGGTACTCTCCTTTGCCCCATAGGGCGGTTTTGAGCCGACTGCGGAAACCCGTAATCGAGCTCGGTTACATCCGGAGCAGCACAGCGCTGTCCCGGGCTGCCTGCCGTTTCACCCACACATATGGGCTTGACTGCAGAGCAAATTGGTTTCTCAAAGAAAGATCCTCCGCCGGACCGGCACAGAGCTCGCATCGGGCGTGAGCCCTGAGGCTTGCTCTGTGCCGGTGCTCCGGTTCGGCATGTCCCGGCTCCTGCTTAGCGCGCTCTCGCGGCCGAGCGGACCCGGGCGGTGGTCCGGCCGGCACCAGCCGGGCGGCTGTTCGCCACACGGTAGAGCCGCAAGGCCACTTTGTCGATCGAGCCGTCCTCGCAGAGCGGCACGGTCTCCGGGAAGTCGCCGAGCACGATGCGCTGGTCCTCGCGCTGCGCCTGGCGAGACCGCCGGGCGAAACGACGATGGCAATCATCGTGGTCGCACAAGCCGGTGAAGCAGTCTTTGCGCTCCGCCTGCCAGGTCCGCATGACGTCGAAGCCGACGCTTGCGTCGAGTTCCGGACCGACTTCATTACTGATGGTTCGCATTGCGTTCATGGTCATTTTCCTCTCATGGTTTGAGGCACCGCCTGTGGTTGCAAGCGGTTTGCCTCGGTTGCCCCGTCGGCGGGATGCCGTCAGGGCTTCGCTTGCCTGTCACCCGGTAAGGCGGCAAGCAGGCAAATCTGGTCGAACAAAGCGAATCAGGTCCAGTTACGCCACACCGGAGGCTCCGGCTCGGCGAGAAAGGCCAGATACCGCTCGTGCGCGCGCTGCTGGCACGAGGGATGGCCGCAGTGTCCCAGGCGGCACTGCCGTTGCATATTCTTCTCGGCGACGCCCTGGAGGAAGCCCGGGTCATGATCCGCCTGGGGCGGGGAGACGACGAACGACCGCGGGTAAGCGCGCATCTGCAAACACCTGCTGAACATCTAACAGCTCCATCTGTTGGTTGCCCCTGCCTGGGGCGGTGAAACGCGTAGTACTAAAGGCGGTGCCGGGACGAGCCGATCAGCTCCTGCCGATCAGCCCGTCCTGGCGAGCCCGCTCTCTGGCACGCCTGAGAACGTAGCGCGCCATGGCGAGGTTCTTCATACCCCGGTACTGCGGTCTATTCATGACCCGAGCATAGGCTCTGCCTTTGCGCTCGAGAGCACGATATTCCGCAGTCCGGTAGGGTATCATCGAGCCGGCGGCGAAGTGAGCGAGCGCCACCATCGCCTGGCTGATCTTGTTGCTCTGCTGAGAGTCCGAGCCCCGGAAGAGGTCGGCGATCGTCAGGCAGACTTTGCGAGGTTCGAAGGTGAGGAAGTTGGGCGGCAACTCCTCACCCATGGGAGTGAAGCCGCACGCCGAGCTAGTTGGCGCGGTGGCTTCGGCTGCGCGATAGGGTATCGTCATGATTGACCTCCCTTGGCTTGCCTGATTGAATCGACGCCTGCGAACCGTTCGCTCTGCCTCACCCACCTGATGTTGGGGTGCTGCGGAAACAACCGTCCGGCGCAAACCTTGTCGTTGACGCCCTCGATGATGACGTTGATGATTGCCCCGGGAAAGAGGCGATGGAGTTCTTCCACCGTTTCCAGGACGCAGCAGTACGTCTCGACGCCGGTGACGTCGAACTCATCGGTCGGCCAGTGCTTGTCGCTGCAGACTTGCTTCACCTGTTGAGCGCCGCTGAATTTGGTCTTCGGAATACGGACGCAATGGTCGTAACCGCTGACCAGCTCCAACAGCTCATCAAGCACAGCATAGTCGTTGTGCTTCAAGAAGATGATGCCGTCGCCGCGCTGCATGGCCCACCGGAGATGAGCCTTGACGGCGTCTTTTATGTGCAACGCCAGTGGATAGGCATAGCACATATCGGTAACCACGTGTATGGTCATGATGTGGTCTCCTTCTGTGCAGCCGGAGGCACTCGCGTGCCGCCGGCTCGGTTATGCCTGTCAGGCGGTTTTGGGAATCGGCTTGCACGTGAGCCAGACGCCGAAGCCATCGACGCGGTCCACCTGAGCCTTGATGGGCACATCCGAGCGCAGCGAGGATTCCTTCTTGCCGTTGAGTTCATTCACCGGCAGGTAGGCAGGAACCTCCCCAAGCCAGACGAGCACCGTCTTGCCACGCACGCCGCTGTACTTGGCGCGCACTTTGTCGCCGCGTTTGAACCTGGCGACGAGCGCCGGATCGGGCTCCGGCTCGACAGCTGACAGGTCCGGCTCCAGAATCGGCTCCTCATCGGCCGGAACGTCCAGCCGCTCGGAGACGCAGTAGGCCGTGCGACCGTCGCGCCTCTGCCATTCCCGGATGACCTTCACTCTCAGCTCGCACTCCGCGTCATCACCGCGCTTGGCGGCTTCGACGAGCTGCTGGTAGCGGGCCTCGCGTTCGCGAGGGTCCACATCGAGATGATTCATGTGGAGCGTAGCGGGATCGCCGCTGTCCAGCTCCATGATGATCACTCCTTTGGCGTGGTTGAAGGCGGTAATGCTGCCGCCGACCACATCGTTTTTCTTCACTAGTGCCATGGTAATTCCTCCTATCGGTCGCCGAATGGCGCCGAAGATGTGAGTTGACTTCAGGAAACAGCGCACCACCTGTGATGGCACGCCACGACGAAGCATCGGAGCCGGACGACCCGTCCCCCTGCCTCATCCAGGCAGCCGCACCCGCGGCTGACCTGGCGGTCCAAGCCAATCCACAACCTGCAGTTTTCGACAGGCTGGCAGATTGATTGATGAATCGGCTTGAACGGACCTGCAAGCACCCATTGCTGGGCACGACTAAAACAAAACGGACGGTCGCCTTGCTCGACCGCCCGCATTTGCAACCCTACCGAGTTCACCCCTTACGAGGTGCGCCCGGGCAAGGAAACCTTCACCACCACAGTCTCAGGTTGCGGATCGACTGAGGTTGCCGGTTGCGAGGCAGTTCCGCGAGAACCGCCGCCCAGAGCCGAGCGCAGATCAACCCCGGAGCGAACGCTCGCCGCACCAGGGGCAGTGCCGCTGGTATCGGCCGAATCGTTCGCCGGAATCGCCTCCGCAGTAGTCTGGCTCTGCAACCTGCGGGCCTGCTCCGACGCCTGGCTCGGCTTGTGAGCGCGAACCATCTCGTTGACTTTCCTGGCCGCGAGCCATTCCGCCTTGCGATGAAGCTTGACGGCGGGCTCGTTGATCAGGTACTCGTCGAGAATCGGCTCGTGCTCCTTGCTCGAGATCAGCCTGATGAGAAGCTGGCTCTGGTAGTCCCCGAACTCGTTCGAGTACCAAACCATGCCGGCCACATCGAGGTAGCAGTGAGCCGATTGGTCCGGCTCATGCTGCGGCTCGTAGATCGAGAACCACCACTTCCTTTCCACGACCTGGAAGAAGAGGCGGAACATGCGATGCTTCCCACCTTTCTGACCGACGTCCGAGGGCATCGGACCGCTGCCCGGGCCGGATACCATTCCAGCCCAAGCGGTGACAGGGACGATCCCTTCCTGCCAGCCCGTATCAAGCAGAGGGCGCTGGCCGGTGATGTTGAACGGAGCCTTCACCAGGACGAAACCGGCCTGGTTCATGGCGTAGGTGAAGAGGTCGAGCAAGTCGACCTCGCCATGGCGGATGTTCAACACGACGACGTCTTTGTCGGGGATCGACCTGGCATCGCTCTGGTCGTAGCGGGCGATGCTCGAGTTGTCGGGCGGGGTGTTGGGCACACCGCCGATGAAGTCGATCGAGGCGTTCATCCCGAACGCGATCGATGCGACTCCGTGAATGCCACCGAACATGCCGGCTGGGCCGAAGCCACAACTGCCGCCGAGTCCGGTGAGCCCGCCACCGTGGGGGCCACCACTGTGTCCACCGTGCATAATAACCTCCTGTGATTGCGAACAGTCGCCAGGCAAGGCCTGACGCCGCTCATGGTTGATGACAGGGCGCCTACTGTCCGGCAGCAGGCGGTAGTTTCGGGTCCTTTGGCAGACTGCGAAGGCGGAGGTAGCCGGAGCCACCCCGCCCACGCCTGGCGCCCTCAGCCGGGTGAGAACGCTTGCCAGAGGATTGCCGTCTCGATTTCTGCCAGGCCTCGAAGGCCGGGCATGTCTTCCGGTACGGGCAGTCAAAGCAGTGCTCGCCGGTCTTCGCCTTGAAGTTATCCTGGGCGACGGCCAGCTCGATTTTGCGAATGACTGCAGCAGCTTTCCGCATGTTACGCTCGGTTGCCGCATGCTGATACCAGAAAACTTCTTCGGTCTTGCCGCGCAGAAGCCTGACGACCAGACGGATTTCGCCGTTGTAAGCGATTGTCTGACCGACCGCCGCCACCATGGCTGCGAAGAAGAGCTGCTTCTTATGCTGCTCTTGCAACCGCCGACCCGACTTGATCTCCGCCAGTTGAAGAACCTCATCCTCAGCCAGATGCAGATGCTCTCTGGAGCCAGGTCTTTCGCCGGGCTCGGGGGAACGTTTGCCTCTGTAATCGGGTATCTCCTCGGCGGGAATCAGGCCGGTTTCATCCGGTCTTGCCGTGAGCACCCATCCGGGGACAGTTGCTTCACAGACGAACAAGACCTTCTCCTTTTGCTTGCCCTTCACTCTTTGCTTGTTGCTCAGGGCGTGGGCATTGGCGATCAGCTCGCGAACCACTCCTTCGGTTGCCAGCCGGGTTTCAGGCGCCAGCTTCAAGAGCTGCTCCTGGAGCTGTGCTTCGCGTGCTACCGGATTGTCTTCAGCGGCGCCCATGTGGGTCAGGTCGCCGACGATCTGGTAAACAGTGCGAGGCTCCTTGCGGCGTTTTTCCTTGCGGAAGCGATACTGCAATTCGCATAGCTTGAAAGTTTCCATGTCCTTGAACGTCATTCTGCGCGGCCATGGAAAACTGTCTGGCTCTGCTGTTGCAGGCGGTCCCGTTGGAGGGACTCTTTCAGTTTCTTGATTCATAAGAATCTCCTAGAGAATCGTTGTTCGTCTCGACCATGTGCTTTTTCGGCCGAGATGTTTAGTGAATGGGAAACTCCCCAGCGAAGCCCCAAGAGCCGCCTCCATGGCTGTTCTCGCCTGCTTCTACCAGCGTCGCATTGCAGCGACCCCACCGCTGGATCGAGCAATCGTTGCACCGCCTGTGGTGTCACTCGCCGACTGATTAGCGCGAGCAACAGGCGACATCAACATTGCTTCAATGGTGCGGATCGGGGTTTCAGTTAAATCAATATCAAGGCAGCGAGCCGGCTCAACTGCGTTCAAACCCTGGAAATCCGAGGGCGGCAGCTTGCCCCCAGCCTCAAGAGCGCCCA
>JAJPJO010000467.1 GCA_021324135.1 Pseudomonadota bacterium | reverse complement strand
ATGCACATGGCTGCCGGCTCGCATGATGCGATGAAGAAAGTTCTCTTCGGATGCGCTGGTGTTACCGGCGGTCTGGCAACCCCCGGTTGCATCAACTGGCTCGTTGCGTCCGCCCGCGATGCCAACCTGTTCAGCTAAGCCGAAGAATCAACGTAAAGTCTCACGAGAGGGGCGAATCGCCCCTCTCTATTTTTGTTCATTTCTGAAAAACGAAAGTTCATTTCTGAAAAGCAAAAATAATCCATGATCATGCAGGCGATTTTTGATGTCTGCAATCATAAAAAAAACAGAACTGACGCTCAGAATCGTTAATATCACATGCGGTATCAAGCTTAGATTTCGAAGCCGACCGCCTCAGTGGGAAAAACCCCATGAATAGCCGAATTCATTAGTTGACCCTCACCCCTTTCGGAACTATACTTTATGCCTGCACCTTGATGCAGTTTCTTTTAGATTCAAGGCTTACCACTACAAGACTATTCATTATTTGCTCACATAAGAGCCCAGGGCGTATCACGCCATCATCGAAAACGTGTGAATATGAGCAACTTCAATGACGGCTATGAGGTTTTCATAGTTGAGCCCTCTGGTCTTGCAATTGCTTGAAGGAGAATTTACTATGCAAAACTGTCACAAGCTCTTTGCGCAAGCTTCATTAGTTGCCGCACTCGTTCTCGGCTTGACCGCCGCCACCCCTGCCAACGCGCAATCGTTCGGCGATCAATTCTCGTCGATGGGCGCCACTGGCAATGTGCAGAACGGAAACACCGATGCACGGAACAGCGGTACGCAAACGCAACAGTATAACAACGGTCAATCCCCCGTTCTTCAAGGCGCCACCAATGGTACCATCGGTCCTCAAGGTGGAGATGCCACAGCGGTCATGGGCGTAAACACAGCCGGTACCGTTCGTGTCAACAACCTGGCTAACCTTGAAGCGCTGCTCAACATCATCGCCAACGGTATGGAAATCCTCGGCATCGCCTGGGGCGGACCGACAATGATCATGGGCTTCATGCACATGGCGGCCGGCTCGCAAGACGCGATGAAGAAAGTCCTCTTCGGATGCGCTGGTGTCACCGGCGGTCTTGCCACTCCCGGTTCCATCAACTGGCTGGTTGCATCCGCTCGCGATGCGAACTTGTTCAGTTAAGTGATCTAACCTCAATTCTGATTTTCTCCGCACAGGGACATCAAAGTCCCCCATCAACACAGCCACCTTAAAGTCCAGTTGCTCCGCGGCTGGATTTTAAGTTTTTATCCGCAAGCGTGTAGAATGGAATGGTTCTAAATCATATATTTATCGCGGAATCGGTCTGGAGCATCCATGCGAAGTATTGAAACTCTCAGAGCAGCGTTAGGCCCGTCATTGGGATTGATCGTCTTTTTGATGATCATGTCGGCGGACTGCGCGGCGCAAAACCAGCCTGACACAGGGAGCAGCGCCCCATTGTCGAAACTGCGAGGAGCGCAGAAGCCTTTTGAGAAGCCGCCGGACACGCCCAAGATTTTCGATCGGCTCGTTCTCTACGAGGACAAGGAGACGAAAGTCGAAACAGCTTACGGTACCGTGGTGTGCGCACCAAATTCGGTGGCATACGTCTGTCATCATCCACACAGATCCAGGTTAGCCGTTTACACTCTCGATTCGAACAAAAAGGATGACGTGCGCGTCCTGATCAAGGACCAAACCATAAATATCGCACCAGGGCGCGAAGTGGTGATCACCACAGAGCAGGATGTCACTTTCAAGGATGTAGCTCCCAAGAATGGCATCCTTTATCGAAAACCACTGGCAGCAGAGCGCGTAGGCAATGTTCAAGTATTCCGGGCTGAGTTTTTGATTGACAGCGCTGCTGAACGCATACCGGAGATTCGCAACTTGGCTGAGTCCAAAGATCCAGAAGATCGGAAAAAGCTCGATCACATCCTCAAAAATGCAGCCCGGCTGCAATCGAATGCCGGTCGGCAGTATCTCGAGCATATGCGCCTTCCAGTCAATGCCAGCCTGGTCGACCAGAGCGGAGTCGATCAGTCCCGCGGGCAAGCGCTCCACCAAAGCGATCCGGCAAGCAGCGCACCCCAGGAGCTTTTGAGCGGATTCTTTCTGCAGGGAAAAGTGGACTTGCTGGAGAGCTTAAAAGGCCGAGCTATCGATGTAACCGTCGCTCAACCGCCGGAAAAGAGCGCTCCATCAGATAAGGACATCCACTGGCTCAAGGAACAAGGAGATGACTGGACGGCTATCGATAGCCGAGAATCAAACAATCAGCAGGCGGCTGCTATATTTACTTGCTCGCAGGATTGCATCATCAAGACCGATCTCGCCATTGTTGAGTGCAAATCCGGTGCCATTCTTTTCGTCGACGATCATCCCAACAATGTCACGATCTGCACGCTCGATACACACAAGATGCAGGACGTCATCGTTCATCTGCCCAGCGGACAATACAGAAAGTTGCCTCCCGGATGTGCCTTCGTTTTGCATAAATGCAAGGAAAAAAGGCAACCGACTGAGCTCGACAATTTCTATCGAAAGCACCCAAATTTGTTTTCGAGCAAATTTCCTCCATCTGAGTGCCAGCGTGACTCCGCCTCATTGATCAAATATCGATCGTGGGCGCATGCGACAGTGGCAGACATAGACGTATATACCGCCGACTTTTCTCTCATACATGCCATGTACAACTTCGAGACATTGAGAGATATGGCCCAATCATCCGATCCACAAGAGCGCGCAAAGGCCATGGGAATTCTCAAAAACTATGCCATCCTGGCGCATATCGATCCATAACATAGGGTTTCAGCCGAGTTTCATTCGTCGTCGAAAGACTATATAATGTGGACTTCCTTGAGCCAGACTGTTTCACTCGACAGTCAGGAGTTACTAAGTGCCCCGAGCAGCAGCCCTCAATATTCGCACGACCATTGCGGTCTGCTTTTGCGTGGCATTGGACGCCTGCTCTAGCCCGATAATGGCTCAGTCCAGCCCATCGCCGCTGGCTCCGGCGGGTAACCCCTCTCTGGCTCAGGCGCCTCCGCCGCCCGATAATACGCGCATCAACCCGAGTGTACTTCCCACTGATGCGACACCCTTGATCTTCACTGGTGAGCGGGGATATCTCAGCCGCGAGATGAAAATGGATTTGTTGAAACGGCTGCCGGCACGGCTTTGGTTCAACACCTCAACGGAAATATCTCAGAGATTTGAATCCAACCCTCGCTTTACTGCAACTGATGAGAAGGGCGATTACGTCTTTCGGACGCTTCCGAATATTACTCTTGGTTATGACGTTTATAAAAAGACGAGCATCTACGCCAATTACTTCTTGATCAAAGATGTGTTCGCGCGTTTTGGCGGCTTCGACCAACCAACCACACAGTCACTCGGAATGGGAGTGCGTCGACCGTTCAACATAAGCAAGAAACTATCCGCTCAATTGGATTTTCAAGCTCGAGAGCTCTGGCAAGCTTCGCACTTGCATCAGTTCGATTTCCTTCCATCAGCCGGCCTTACCTATGTCGTGACGCCGCGGGTGGTATTATTCGCCAGCTCCGTTTTACAGATGCGAGGCAGGGAATACTTCGTCGCCCCGACCCGCGAAATCGATCCATTTTATTCGGCTGGAATTCTGTTGCGTAAAGGGAAGTGGAATCTTGTTCTCACCGATACGTTCGTTACCAACTTCAGACGTCCGCCTTTCGAGAATCCCATTCCACAACACGGCAACGTTTCAATGATCGCTGATGCCGAGTTGAACCACCCGATCAGCAATCGTTATCTGCCCGGAGTAGTGGCATTCATCCGCGCCGAGCCGGTTTGGAACTGGCGGTCGAACAATCTTCCGGGGTTGAGCGGGTTTGACTTCAGATTTTTCAGCGGCATCAGAATCGCTGTCAATAAGCCTGACTACTACGGAAACATGGAAAGAGCCCGCAAGCAAATTATTGAATACAACAAGCAGATGAAGTCGAAGAAACGGTCCGGCCAGGGAGCGCCAGGAAAGGGGCTCGCCCCTTCTTCGGGGTCACAGGCACCCGCTCAAGAACAGCCGGTCGACTCAGACTCAAAACTGCGCCCTGCATTACCGCAAAACCAGGCACCCGGTCCGAACGGCAGCCTTCCCGACCAATCAACTATCGGTGATTCGGCGCCTGCTCTTGGGAAATCCAATCTGCCGGCTGCCACGTCTGAAGGGAAAGCGGCCAGTGCCTCATCCATGGTCGAGGCGGGCGCTTTGTGAAAGAAATTGTGCATTTCGTCCCTTCAATATCTTCTCGTAATATCAGCTGTTCGCATGTAGAATATGAGGATGGGCGGTTGTCAGAAGCCAACCACCATCTGCAAGCGGTATCACGTTTCTACAGGTATATGAACCTTAGCTGGAGGACCACTGAGTGAACGTGCGCCGAAAATTCGTCTCTGTTGCCGCGACAGTCTCGCTTCTTTCCTGCATGATCGGGAATCTCGCCGTATACGCTGCTCCGGGAGAAGGCGAGCCGCCGCCGCCCCCGCCGCCACCACCACCAGCGCCGACCCCAGCGCCATCCACCCCGCCGCCGGCTCCGACACCGACGGTTGCCACGATGCCTGCACCAGTAATGACACCTCCAGTCATGAATAATGGCGGTGCCGGCGCAGTGCCTGGCATAACCGCTACGGATCAAACTCAAATGCCCTACGCAGCCGCGCAAAACGACAATTCAGACTGGACGGACCCAGGAATGGCTGATTGGAATGATTATTATCTCGCCTATACAGCCGCCTATAATGCCAGGGCTGATGCAAATACCTATCTGTGGCAGCAGTGGTGTAGGGCTTGTATTGAGTCACAAAATCCGAACTTACCGCCGCCGAATTACATTCCTCCCATACCGGAAATACAAGAGTTCGTTGGATCGTACCCGCCCGCATACTGGCTTGCACTTGCCGAGCAGTATGAGCAAATGGCGATTGCATTCAATTCGGCAGCCCAATATGACGGGACGGAAGGAAACGACATAACGATTGTCAAGAACCTGATTGCTGAGGCATCAAGTAATGTTCCGGTCAACGGCTGGCAGAATACCAATACCTCCGGAGGCGACGCGTTTGCCCCTGGAAGCAGCACAGGAAACAACAACCCCAATCCTAACGCCGCCGGATATCCTAACTACACCGCCAACAACAATTCCGGACCGCTCAATGTCGGCGATGGACCAAGCGGTAATATGAACCCGAATGCAGGCCCGGTGCAAGGCGGAGTTGTAGCAAGCGATGGCGGTTCCAGCAGCGGCGGACAGAGTTCCTCGACCGGCGGCTCTACCGCAAACAATGGCTCGGGTGGCTCGGGCAGCGGTAGCAGCGGTGGTATGAATGACAGCCCTATAGGCGGAGGACCGTCAACCCTGAACCCCCTGTTCCCTGATAACTCCAGCGCGAACAGCGGCACGAACACTGCCAATAATAATACCGGCGGTAATACCGGAGGCAGCACGGGCGGCGGAGACTCAAGCGGAGGCGGCTCGAACAACTCCACAAGCTCAGGCGGCTCCGGAAGTCCCGGCGGTTTTGGTTCGGGACACAATAGCAACTACACGACTCAGAATCCGAAATACGGCCAAACGCAGGGAACTGGCAACAGTAAACTCCAGGGAAGCGTTCAAGCGAGCGGTTCAGGCGGGACCACGCAGACGAACTCGACCCACAACAACACGCCAACCATTGAGACGCATCCAATCCCAAACCCGATCACGCAAGCCGCTGGCGCGCTTCAAAATGGCATCTCCGGTTTTGGAACAATTGCCTCACAAATTGGCAACGTGATCAGTAACGCAATTACGGGCAATCGACAGCTGCCTCCGGTGGCAGTGAACAATCCCATACTTAGAACGCTTACGGGCAACGGCGTCGCAGTTCTGAGAAACTTCCTTGGAACGGGCTTTAATCCACAAAGACTAACGGTAATGCCAAACAACATGCCCGGCTTCGGCTATGCCGTGAACCTGGCAAACTCTTCCAATCACGTGCTTCAACAAGTTTACTCCAATCTCGGCAACTACAATTGTTTTCGGTTCGCATTGGCTGTAGCGGGTCTTCCTGACACAGGCGGAGGTAATACGACGAACTTCGGTTCCAGTTATTTGACCAGTAAAGGTTACACACCGGCAACGCCACTCACTATTAGGCCGGGAGCAGTAATTGTCGTGTTCGGGTCAGACGGTCAACCTCTGCATGCAGCAGTTGCGGTTAGTGTCGATCCCGGGCACCCGAACAATACAGTAATCACGGAGAAGTTGAGTCCGACTTTGGGCGTTTACGATCAGGATTGGTCTTCGTTCCTGAACACATGGACCGGCTCACCCGGCTTCACAGGCACCGGGCAGGTACAAATTTTCAACCCGCCCGGCAACGGAATTTCATCAGCGTCGCCCCAAATCTAAAAGTCGATTCGCGCACACGCTAACTATTAAATTTTGTATCCTACTTCGAAGCGCGCCATCCAGGCGAGCCTAACATAGTTGTCAAGAACTCCAGCGTTAGGCACAAGGACGGCTCCACAATGACTGAAGATGCAAACCCCGATGGAACACCCTCGACAAATGACTTACTAGGCTCCATCTCTTATTCGTTTTGGTCTGATGCAAACGCAGCATCAGCTTTCGCACCATCAAAGACGGTTGCACCAGGCACAGTCGCAACTGGTGCATCAGAGACGCTTGCACCAGCCACGGTTGCAACTGATTCATCTGGGACGGTTGCAACTGGTGCATCAGGGACACTTTCACCAGCAACCGTTGCACCAAACACAATAGCTGCACAAGCGACGATTGCGCCAACAGCACTTGCGCCGAAAACAGTCGCAATAAGAACAAATGCAGCAACAACAGTCGCACCAGCAGTTGAGCCTGCAAAACCAGCCCAAAGCATAGCCCCTGCTCTCGATCAATCATTGCTGCAGCATCCAAACGTAGCATCCGTTTATTCCACCGCAAATCTCTTATGGCAATGCGATGCAACCGGAGCCGTGCAATCATTTACTGATCCGCACGGCATGCGCTGGCAATGCGAAAAGCAAATCTACGGCACCGGCATGGCGCTCTTCAAATCGCGCGACGGCGGCGAGCGCTTGTGCACAGCTGGTGTCTCCGACGGCTCATGCACCATCGAGGATGCTGACGGCACCGTCACGATTATTTCGAGTGACGGCACGTTCCTTCAACATCGTAAAGCAGATTCGAAAGAGAATAAAATGCGAGCGCTCCTCGACGTTTTTATCAAAACGGACAGCAACGGTGACCAACGGCTTAGCCTCAGCGAGCTGGATCATGCCCTCGAGGATGATCGCACGAGCGAGAGTGATAAGGAAATTCTGCGTTCGTTGCGCACGCAATTCAAGCGCATCGAGTGGTCGAAGCATGGAATGTTCAATCAAGCAAACGCCTATGAGGGGCTGAGCCTGAAGGACATTCTCTCGGTAACCGGATCGAACGAGCGCCTCGGCGCTGATATCAACGAGACACTTCTCATTTATATTGAAGAGGTCCTGGACATTGCCGACCCCAATAAATCCGGCTTTGTAAGCTGCCAGTCGCTGGCGCAGGTCCTGCCGCAATTGAAGATGCCCGAGCGTTTGCGATTCAGCTTCGAGACTTTGTTGAAACGAATTTTCGAATTGCGACAGTTCGACAGACTCGGATTTCAGAGCAACCGCTGGCTGATTCGCAGAAACTCAATCCGCCTTGCTCTTTGTGAAATGTTCAAAGAATTTCCAGAAAGCGGCAACGGCCAGGATTGGGTCAGCCTTGAGATTAATTTGTCCGTCAACGCATTATTCGCCAATGCAAACGATCCTCTCTCGTGCATCAGGCCTGATGCAGTTCGAAATTGTCCGGGAGCAGACCAAACTTTCATGGCTGCTTTAGCTTCCATTGCCGCTCGAGCCCCGCAGGTGATCATGCGCTCGATCAAGGTAACTGATAATGGTGCCTTTGTGGTTACATTTCCGGCTAACTTGAACTTGCCTATAAGAGTGTTGACGCCCAGCCATAAGGAAGTCTGTCAATATGGTCTAGCAGAGCGTTTCGGAATATGGGCGCTGGTTCTCGCTAAAGCTTTTGACGAGTACAAATCACGCATGGGAATCAACGGCGCCGATCAAATCGCGCAGTTGTTCGGCAATGTCAACGCTGGCTTCATCCCGCTCTCTGAAATCGATGCCCGCAAGTTGAGCGACATTTTCAGGAAGGCTTCCGCCGAGTGCCGCATGCTAGTTTTATGCTCTTATCCGTCGAACACCAGTCCGGTTGCCGATGAAGACGTGATCCTGCAACACGCATATGCAATCACGAAAGTCACGTCCGACAGCATTGACATTATGCCTGTGAATCGACGCAAGGATAAACCAGCACAGATCGATGATCTGAGCAGTTCTGTTCGATATGGTGATATTGCCGATCAATTTCAACTCCTCATATATGGATAAGGGTCTCGTACTTGGGCACAGCTTTTCGAGCCCGGCCGGTGCCCGTTCTCGAGATTTAACGGACCCGAAGTCAAGAACTCCAAAAAGTGTATTGCGCCTAACATTTTGGCGCTTGACTTCATCCCGGGATAGTCCTAATCTATAGTCCGGTCGCAATGATTTTTCTTTTTTGTTTTTTTCAAACCACTTACTAATAAATCCTGAGATCGAGCCACTTTTGGAGGGTTCTCATTTATGCATATTACTAAAGCTATTACACGTTTCGCAGTAGCCGCCGCCATCATCGTTGGTGTCACTTCACCGGCATACGCACAATCCTTCGGCGATCAATTCTCGTCGATGGGCGCCACTGGTAACGTTCAAAACGGAAACACAGATGCGCGCAACAGCGGCACACAAACACAACAATATACAAACGGTCAGTCCCCAGTTCTCCAAGGCGCCACCAACGGTACCATCGGTCCTCAAGGCGGAGATGCCACAGCCGTCATGGGTGTGAACACCGCCGGTACGGTTCGTGTCAACAACTTGGCCAACTTGGAAGCATTGCTCAACATCATCGCCAACGGTATGGAAATCCTCGGTATTGCCTGGGGCGGTCCTACAATGATCATGGGCTTCATGCACATGGCTGCCGGCTCGCATGATGCGAT
>JAJPJO010000413.1 GCA_021324135.1 Pseudomonadota bacterium | reverse complement strand
CTAGCCCGACCAAAGAGTCTAGCCCAATCAAAGTGCGCCTCATAAGCAGTAACGTGAACAACCGGAACAAATCGTACAAGGAGGTTCTCGAAGTCCTCTCCTCGAAGGATGCCGATATAATTTGCATCAATGAGTTGGCTCCGAAGATGAGTGAGTTTTTGAAGGAGAATCTGAAGAGTTATCCTTATAACTGTCTGGGAGCCAGGGAAGATTGTTTTGGAATCGGCGTCTTTAGCCGTTACCCGTTAGTGGCACCAAAAGTGGTGACTCTCAGCGGCTCAGGAGTGCCGACAGTTGTTACTGATGTGGATGTGAACGGCAAACATTTCCGCCTCATCTCTACTCATCCGACGCCACCAGTATCCGTGCAATGGTTCAATTGGCGGAACCAGCAATTCTCGGAGCTGGCTAAGCTTTCCCGTGGCAGCGATATTCCTGTTGTAGTGGCTGGCGATTTAAATTCGACGTGCTGGTCTCCGTATTTCGAGAGGCTTTTGCAAGACGGTTCGTTGTACGACAGCGAGAAAGGATTCGGCTTGCAGCCAAGTTGGCCGACGGCGCTGTTGCCGACCTTTACCGTGTTTAAAATTCCAATCGATCACATATTGGCTCAAGGCGCTTTTCGAATCGGCAAACGAGAAATCCTTGCCGATCTTGGTTCCGATCATTATCCCTTATTTGTCGAGATTGAATGTCGAAATCTGCCCAGTCTGGTTCATGATACCGTAGGTGGTGCGGCGCCTGAAATTCCGGCTCGCGCCGGACGCGCACCTTAAACTCGCGCGACAGGATCGAAGGGACTCACTTGACCCAATTCGACGCGATCGAAGTGCCTCACGTTGACTCTATCCGACGGGAGCGAAGCGCCTCACGTTGACCCGATCCGCGTGATCGAAGCTCCTCACCCTGACTCAATCCGACAGGTGCCGGAAATGGAGCACTTGCTTCGCTCTTGCGGCATCAAGCTGCGACTCGACTGCTATAGAGGAACAGATACTATTTTCGGCGCAAGCGTTTCGCGTTTTGCCCGGCCCAATATCCAAAGCCAAGATAAATTCTCATGCGATAGCAAGCAAGCTGTCACATTAAGGTAACGTCGCGTCAGTAAGATTTGGGGGCTTAGTCCACGGGTACGCGACAGTTTTGAATACTCCGCGCACATCGCAATCGCGATGCCTCTGTCATATTCCTAACTAATACTATGAACAACATCGAAAACCATCATGTAAACTCATGCTGTCACGCTGGCATAGAGCGAGAACCAGCTGGTATCGCCGCTGCCCCACTGAGCGAGTCAGCTTCCCAGGATGACCTGCAGGCCGATACGGCTCTGGTCGATACAAGGCTGGGAAGATTACTCGTCGATATCGGCCTCATCAACGAGGCGCTCCTCGACCATGCCCTGGAGCGGTCGTTCGAGCTCGGCATTCCTCTTGGTCGCACTCTAATAATGTGCGGCTGGCTGACCGAACGCCAGCTGACTGCCGCCGTCCAGGTCCAATCGCTTTTAAAGGAAGGGCTGATTACCTTCAGTGAGGCCGTGCGCGTAGGTGAGCTTTTGTCTTGCTACAACCTCTGCCTCGAGAAAGCCCTTAAAAAATCAGGTTGCGTTAGCGCCATTCCATACCTGCAAGAAAGCGCCACTAGAATTGGTGACTTACTCGTCGAGGCAGAGATAATCACCGAAGAACAACTCAATGAAGCGCGTGATATGTCCTTCGCTCTTGGCCTACCAACCGGCAGATGCCTTTTGCTGGGTGGTGCTATTTCATCATCTCTATTGGAAACGGCAATCAATGCTCAGAAAATTTGCAGAGAAGGGAAACTTGATCGGGTTGAAACGATTAAAGCATTGAAAAACGCCAAGCGTCGAGATGAGAAAAGGCGATCAACACTCAATCACGATGCCAATCGCTATCCTCCCGCCCGCAATCTCAGATTGGGAGAATTGCTCGTTCTGGCAGGCATAGCAACGGATGTTCAGATCCAGTACGCACTCGAAGCGGGATTGATGTCCGATCGACCTATCGGCGAAGTTCTGATTGAGATGGGTTTGCTGCCGCAAGATGTCCTGCATAAGGCATTGTTGCTCCAAAATCTCGTCATGCAAGCGGAGCTTGAGCCGGTGGAGGCAGCCTATGCCCTTATCGACATCCACTTCCACGGCTCGAACTTCCAGGAAGCGGTGCTGTCAAACAAGCGGAGCGGCAATGCTCGCGGCGCCCGCATCGAATTCACGGAATTCTTGTCGGCATCTGGGATTCTGCCGATGTCTCAGATCAAAGGTGCCCTCGAAACTGCCTTCAAGAGTCCATATATAGTGAGCAAGGCGCTCAGTTTCTCAGGAGCTATGGACGAGGCAAGCGTACAAACGGCGCTCTGCTGCCATTTCTATGTCCGCGAAGGCATGCTCTCTCTCGACCAGGCCATGCTCGTTTTCAACGTCGCCTCAAAAGCGGCGCTCTCAATTGAAGATAGCATCAAGCATCTCGGCATAAAGCTGCGCTTGCCGGAAGCCGCTTGATTTTGGAAAATTCCAGAGCGCGAAAATATTAATTGAGCCAAGCCGGTGAGCGAATCGACCGGCTAAGCCCGGGACCGAATCAGACGGCTAAGCCCGGGAGCGAACTGGACGCTCAGCCCGGGAGCGAAACGACGCACTGGTGGCACTTCCAAATATCCTTCGCTT
>JAJPJO010000318.1 GCA_021324135.1 Pseudomonadota bacterium | reverse complement strand
TCTTAATCATATTCTTGCTCAGCATTCGCTGAGGCAACCAGGACAGACTGAAAAACAATCCTCCCGTGAATGTTGCTGCCGCGCGACTCCAGGTGAATCCAGGGCAGATAGGCATCAATGCATGACAGCCATCCAGTATGCCCATGCCGATCAATGCGCAGGCTACGAGCGTATAGTCTTTGCGCTCGTTGTTCTTTAAACTCACGAGAATTATTGTCGCAGTAAACAAAGATAAGCAAGCGCCGGCAGCCTCAATGGACGAATGAAGAGGCTCATTTACAAAATGATCGCCGGAGCCGTACAGAATGGCCCAGACTGATCCCAAAAAAGCGACGGCCGCCAGACTCAACAATAACAATCCAGATGATGCCTTCATATCCGATCACCAAATTGAAAATTAACCGCCAACTCAGGCTTGGCGAGAAGGAGTTGAGTATGCCCGGCAATCGTGCAATCAGTGATACGCATCTGCCATAGACTCATTGGGCTACCTCCTCCTTGCAGTATAAGGCTCGAAACGGTGCGCTCGCGTCCATCCGGCGGCTGATTTCAGCCGCGGATCGGCTGGTCGTTTGTGGCTCTGCAACGCAATCATCAGTTCGGTCGAGGTTTTAAGTACTCTTCTCAGGCATAATCGAAAGAAAATGCTGCTCGGAGGAGCCGCAAAATTCTGCGACATCATCCGAAGGGCTGATGAGGAGACTGAAGTGAGAGTTCTGGTAGCGCTAGATGATTCAATATACTCCCGAGCTGCCATTGAGGCAGTGAAGCAAAGCTATTGGCCGCAGGATACTGAGTTTTGCATTTGCTCGATCATCGGCGAGTATCCCTCGGATCTTCTAACTCTCAAGCCTGAGCAAATGTCCTCTTTGATGAGGGCGCACGAGGAGTGGCAGAGTGGAACGATCAAGAGAGTTCAGCAGTTACAAATTGATTTGCAGGAGTTGTTTCCGCTTTGTCCGGTTTACACCCATGTGGATACCGGACCGCCATCAGAGCAAATAATCCAAACGGCGATTGAATGGGAAGCCGATCTCATCGTCCTGGGATCCCATGGATTGTCCGGTTACGAACGAGCCGTGCTGGGAAGTGTGGCAGAGCTTGTGGTAAGCCGGGCACCATGCACGGTGAAAATCATTCGCTCGCGCGCCTTAATCGATCACAGACGCAAGTATCCGAACCAGAGCGTAACCGACAATGTGGTTTTAGATTCTCACGCGATGCGGCCGTCGAAAATTCTTGTATGCAGTGATGGCTCGACAAATGCCATGCGCTGTCTTGAGTGGATCGAGAATCGTGTCTGGGACAAACATCAGGAATTTAGAGTTCTAAATGTCATCGAGGATGGGCACAGCGTCAATACTCTTCGCCTGATCAATCGCAAACAGTGGGATCGCGAGCAGAAAGAAAGATTGTCCAGTGCCGAGGCATTCTTAACTGAACATACAGCCCATCTCAAACGGGTGCTTGGCAAAGACAAGTTACACACATATGTTATGGAAGGCGATCCTGAGGAATCCATTTTGGTTTGCGCCCAGGAGTGGCCGGCAGATCTGATCGTTCTCGGTGCTGATGGAGAAACGGTCAATCAGGACAAGACCCGCATGGGAGGCGTTGCCCAGAGTGTGGTCAACAAAGCGACGTGTTCGGTCGTGGTTGTGCGCGAGAGCTATAAAGCAACGATATCGGGTGCCGTCGATGAATCAAACGACTGTATCAGTGCTTAAAACTCGGCGACCAAACCGAAACCTGCAATAAGCAGGATGAACACAAAGTACAGTAAGAAAAACCAAACCCAACGGTTGATCAATTGAACTTCTGTTAGCTTTTGATCCTTTGCGGCCATGTTCCCTTCTCCGGTCCTCTAATCCTCGCAGCTGCCAACCCTACTACTCTTTTTTCTCTTCCGACTCTGCCTGTTCCTTGTCGCTTGCCTCGCCCTCGGACTTGGCTTTATCTTTTGACTTGGTTGATTTCTCTTCCGCCTTAGCAGCTTTCTCTTCCGATTTTGCAGCCGCCTTCTCTTCGGACTTAGCAGCGGCCTTCTCCTCAGATTTTGCCGCGGCTTTCTCTTCGGTTTGCGCAGCCGCTTTCTCCTCGGCTTTGGCAGCCGGCTTCTCTTCGGCTTTGGCAGCCGGTTTGGCAGGTTCTACCTTGGCGGGAGCAGGCTTAGCGTCATCAAGATTTTTGACATAAGCGATAAATTCTTTTGCCTCGCTCTCGAAGCGACCTCTCTGCAATCGCGACAACCACAAGGCCGTGACGCGTCGTCGATCCACCGTCTTCTTCAAGTTCGGCGGGCGCTCACCGAGCAGTCGCTCGCGAATCATGCGATTGCCTTCGCGAAAATAGCAATCGCCAATCTGGCATCCGCAGACGATTACGCCGGCCGCCCCTGCTTTCAAAGCTGCCTCGATCATCAAAGGTTGAATCATGCCGGAGCATGGGAGCTTGATCGCCTTGAGACCTGGCACGGACTGGACGTTGCCGCTTTTGTCGAGAATGTCGTTGACGTCTGCGGCACGCTCGCAAATCAGGGTTATCACTGTTTTCTCTTCAGCCATGTCGGTTTACCTTGTCAGTCCTCCAGAGTCTCTTGAATAAGATGAATTTGTTCATCACCATGATCAGGCACTGGCCTGTTGTGCCTGGGCAAGCTCTTTTATTTTTTGGGTCACATCGGAATCGAGCAAGTTGGGCAAATCGATCGCGTCAAAGGCGCAGGCGCCGACGCAGACACCGCAGCCGGAGCAGCGGTACGGCTTGACGGTGGCAAGCAGTTTGAATCTTGATTCAGCCGGGGCAGGCACCATCTCAATTGCTTGATATGGGCAATCGAGGAAGCACAAACGGCAGCCAACGCACTTGCTGACCACAACCTCGGCAGCTTCAACCGGTTTGGAAGCGGCTCCGAATATTCTCAGCACCGCCGGATGTGGTATCACACACAAGATCAAGACGAGCAGGAACATTGACACCCAGAATATGCCAGGACCGGTAGCTGCCAGCAGTTGATACGGCCACAGGAAGAAGATATCGACGTCCATGGATGTCGGTTGCGTGTTCAAATCGGCCATCTTTGTGGCAGTGATCGGGAAGAGGAAAACAACCACCAGAATCAAAGTCAAAAGAATATAGTTGATTGCCGGAGGTGGCGTGATAACCGGTCGAGTCATGCGCACGTAGTGTACCCAGAGGGCGAACAGGAGTGTGAATGAAAGACCGATGTGAATGAAGAGGAAGTTCGACAGCGTCAGGTTCGTGATCGCGCGACCGTTCATAAACCAGAATTTGAGGGGCTCACCGACACCAGGCAGAGCATCAAAGGCGGAAACGGTCATGCGGGTAAGCAGGAGCGATCGTTCATCCCAGATCAGGTAATAGCCGGTCTGACCGATGAACATAACCATCAGCAAGAGAACGATGCCTGTCACCCATTGAACCCAGCGGTACTGTTTGAAACGATCCGTGAACCAAACGCGGATCATGTGGAGGAGAATCGCCACCACCATCGCATCGCCGGCATAGCGATGAATCGCTCGCACCGCTGCACCAAATGGAATCTGGTCGGTAATGTAATCAACGGACGTGAATGCATTGACCAAGTTTTTGGAGAAATAAGCGTTGTCGATGGTCGGCACATAGTAAGCAAACAAGAGCAGCCCGCTTATGAAGAGCACGTACATAACGAACTGCGGCAGTGCGCCGTGGTAGTAGAGAACGTTATATCTGCTCGTGACGATCTTATTGAATAGATCTTCCACCCAGAGAAATAGCTTTGTAAAAATACTCGTTTCCATCTCAGTGGTTCCCCGTCTCCTTCCTCAATTCATCCGTCTCAAATAGTGTCTGCCAGTGATTACTTCTGTGGTAAGAGGGTTTTCTCTTCCTCATCTCGGCCGGCGGCGATTATGGCGACAGCGCCGGACAAAAGCGCCAGGCCCAACGCCCAGGCATAGACATAGTCTCCGTGTTTACCCTCAGCCTTCTTAGCGGTCAGCTCCTCGTTGAGCTTCGGCTTCTGGGGCTCGAAATTCGCGAAAACACCCTTGGCCGGCTGGTCCAACTTGAGCAGCTTGAGTGTGTGCGGAATCGCCTCATTGGATGTGTCCATATCCAACTCGGCCCATGGCATCATCAAAGCGAAGACGACGCAGCCGACGATTCCTATTGCCATAAGTACTAATCTGACCGCACCCACTTTATTTGTCTCCATTTCTTTTGGCGAAAGTTGCACTATAGATCTTTTCAAACAGAGCAATTCGTTTTCTCAAAGTGCCCTTGCATTTTTCTTCGACATAAGCCCAGTAAGAGTGAATTCCTAAAAAGAATAAGGTCAACAGCGTTCCGCCGGCGAGAAGGAGCACATGTTCTACCGTCGGGCGGGTGGTCACCTGGCGCCAGCCCTCGAAGAACCATGAAAGGGCGATTACGGCACAGATGAAATTAAGCAGCTTAAAAGCAAATTTGACCTTGTACTCAGGTTTCGCCACGCTACCACATTTGGTGGCAGGCTGCATATTCTCATGAGTGGCAGGTTTTCTTTGCATGCTTAGCGTTTCTGTCTCCTCACTATGCTCCGGCGGCGGGTTTAGCCGCATCCGGATTCTGCTTGGAATTGTTGTGGCAGACAAACCAGGTGACGATGCCGATTAGAGCAGTGATCACCGCGCCCCACATCCAGTAGAGATCGACAGTCGGCACTTCGAGCGGATAGGGTGCCACTTTCTCGCCGCTCCAGCCCATGCGATCGCACAAGGTAACGTAGTCGAAGACCCACTTGTTCGAGATCACGAAGTCGGCCATGCCCTTATAGACATCGTTTTCAGCACCGAATTTCGGAATAGCCTGGAACAAGCCGTCCCAACCGGTTTGTACATTTTTGATCTGCTCGATTTGATCGAGGGCCGGTTTTCCGTTCGGTATCTTAGCCAGCCAGCCGTTGATTGCCACGACGAAGTCGGTGTTGTACGGCATCTGGGTTCCGGCCGGGACAACCGTGCGAACCGCTTTTTCGAGCTCGTCGGCCTTTTCTCCCAGCGATCCGCGCAGCAATCCGTAAGTGGCTCCCTGACCCAGAGGCGAGAGGAACATCTCGGTCTTGGCCATGTAGTAGTACACCCATGCCCAGAAAGCTTGAATGAGCGCAACCCCTGTCATGATGATCGATGGCAGTTTGCCCTTGGCCCATTCCTTCGGGTCCTTCGATTTCCAGATCAACACGAGCTGCCAGACGATGCCGGCATCGACGGTGAGGTACAAGAATGAGCGCCAGAACGGTGGATCGTTGTGAATGTTGGCGATGTTCGCGATGATCAGGAGCGAGAAAACGATCCAACAGATACCGCCCATGATGGTGGTCATCAACATGAACGGTCGTTTCATGATGTCCTTTTCCTGACCTGAGATCCATGTCTCGAGGAAAGGAAGAGCGATGACCGTGATCGGGATCAAAAGTGTAATTTCGGTAGCCACGACAGGCTCGAGATATTTGTACATCTGGTACAAGCCGAGGAAGTACCAGTCGGACAAAATCGGCAGCGGCGTCACATCCGGATCGGAGCGGCGTCCTTGAGCGGCAGGCAGAATAATGGCCACGATGACCAGCATGAGTGTGATTACCGTTCGTTTGAGCCAGTTAAGAGGAATGCGGTTGTAGTTGTTGTTGTAGAAATAAATTTCTACCAGGATGAGTGGTATCAAAGAGAATGCCAGGTGCAGTGAGAAGAATCGCGTGATCGTCTCCTGAGTGATGGCACCGCCGGCGCCGAGCAAAACCTCCGCTGTGTTCCAACCTAGGTGCAATGATTTCACGAGCGGCTCGTAATAGTCGCCCATGATCGGAAACTGATCCATATATGTAGGGAATGTGGCGAACACTTTGGTAGCCCAAAATGCGCGTTGGTTCCAAATCAGGAGATAACCGGTCAGACCGGAGTACATCGAGAGTAGTAATGTGATCAGTCCGATGAATATGTTCAGCTCTTTGTTCGGCTTGTAGTCGGCGTTTATAAACATGCGGAACATGCGCATCGTGGCGGCGATGATCATGGCGTCGGCACCGTACTTGTGCATGCCGCGCATGACGTTGCCGAAGGGCACGTCGGCTTGAATGGCAAGAATCGAATCGTAGGCATTGGCTTTCGTGGGCACGTACCACATGATCAGAATCAGGCCCGTGCCCATGGTCAGGAACCAAACCAGGTAAAAAATCGGCCCCAGTGCATAGAATGGATTCGTCTTCGCTTGATCTTGATAATGCTCGTCGAATATATCGATGTTTTTAACGCGGACCGCTACCCAGTCCCACAGGAAAACTATAAAGCCCCAGATTTTGCCGAGAACCGGGTTACCTGAGGATGTGTCGCTTTTTGCCGTAGTTGAGCTATGCAATTGAACCAGCCTCCAGTGACAGTATTTCTATGTTGTCGCCATCGCGTTTGATCTCGAATTTTCGTGGTGGACGAGGAGCAGGTCCGGAGACCACCTTGCCACCCTGGGCGATATCATAAACCGAAAGATGGCACGGGCAGGCGAAGACCGGGCCATTGGGTTTGAAGTTGTAGCCTTTGGCGCACTCGTTGGGATCTTTGACGAAATTGAAGATGCACCCGAGGTGCGGACAAATGCGGCTGTAAGCCACGATGTCATTGTTCGGCAATTTGACGATGAAACCAGGTATGGTGCGCACTTCCTTCTCTTCCGGGTTGTACTCGATGTACTTCTGGTAGAACATGAAAGGAATGCAGGTCCAGGCATCCGGGAAATCGCTGTCTTTGAATTTCGGAACCGGCTCCTCAGCCAGAGGCTGGTCGGATTTGCCGAGAATATCGAGCGGTTTCAGGGTTGGGCGCAAGTAGCGCAGAAACGGTGAGGCTAACAAGAACAGCGTTCCTGCCACCGGAATGGCTGCCACCGTCTTTAGTATTGTTCTTCTCTTCATACCATCTGTCATGGCTGGTTACCTTCTTACTGCAAGGAGACTTTTCTAGCTGGTCGGTCGGCGCCTGAAATCTTGAAACCAATCAAGCCCCGATCGAGCCCTGATTCTGTTGTAGCAGACTGCACGTGTCCGTGAGATGAAGGCTTGGCTCGCTGCGAAACCTTCGTAACAGTATTGTGCTCGAGCAATGCCTTCTTCGGCCCCTCAAGGGCGTAGTCGGAATCCTCGTGGAAGTTTCGTACGTATTGAACGAGCTTCCAGATGTAGTCGGCGTCGAATTTGACTTTATTGCCGCGGTCCTGCTTGCCGAGGAAGTTAGGCATGCCTTCCCACTTGATGCCGTTGGCAATGTGGTCCCACAACTGCTCATCAGTGCGATCGTAAAAACGGTCGAACTGGTTGAAGTTAGCCGGGTTCGGCTGCAGGACCAGACCCTTGTTGAGCGGTCCGTCGCCGGCGCCTCGCGTACCGTGGCAGACGGCGCAGTTGGCTCCGAAGACCGGCTTGATCTTGAGGCGATCGTCTTGAGACAAAAGCGGCACGGAAAGCGAGCGCACGTAGAATACGAGATCCCACAATTGCCGAGTTTTCAGCTTGGTTCCGAACGGCTCGTGCTTCATATCGACACCCTTCTCTCCCTCAGCAGGCGTGATGCCGTTTGAAATGGATGTGGTCGTCGGTGTTTTTTCAAAAGTGCAGGCACCGAAGGCAATTAATCTGAACTGATCGATCGGCTTGCGCGATCTCATGAGCTCGGCATTGGTGAGATCGAGGACCGCTTGCCCGCCTGGCGCCTGGCCGGCACCTTTGCCGTCCACGCCGTGGCACTGGGCGCAGTTGTTTTGCTCGTAGTAAACTTTGCCGTCCGCCACTGAAGGTGGTGAATCCGGCCAGATGATATGCTCACCGCCCCTGGTGGCATCGGCGCTGCCCAACTGCTGCTCTTTCTGCGACAAGTCGATCGGTCCGCTGCAAGCCGTCATGGCAACAACAACAGGAATCGTGAGCGCCAGGAGATTAAGTGGGGTGAATCCACGCTCGCGGATGTTTTTGATTCTGACGATGAGGTCTTTTGAAAGCATTTTCTTATTCAACTTGTTGTGATACCCGAAACTTTACCGATGATTTTTTGGTTCCTGTGTTGATCAATAGTTGAAAAACGGAATCCAGGATACGCATGCATACATAAATATGAAAACGAACAATACCACCAGGAATGGTGGCGGCGGTCCTTCGCCGATGCGATATTCGGAAACTTCTTCGTAATGTTCCTGTGGTTGTTTTTCTTCACTCACGATTGCCACCCCATCAACTCGATTCCAATAACCTCAACAATCACTCTGTCCCTTGAAAAACCGTATCCCGAGCTCCCTAGCCGACCTCGCCCTTCTTGGCGGCTCTGACTTTCTCGACGGCAGCGCGCGCCTTTTCAGCAATCGATGTCTCGTCGCCGTCGTCCAGCATGTCGAATTTAGAGGCTTCGATGTCCTCGAATTCGCCGTTGCCGATCGCCCACCACATTGCCACCACTCCAATGACGAAAAACAAAGCACAAACACCAAAGGCGATGTAGAGACCGGAGTCGAGCGGAGCTTGATTGAGAATGCAGTTAGGGCACATGCTTAGTGGTCTCCCGTGGTCGGTTCGTACTGCTGTCTCGTCAACTTCGGCAAGCGAACGTGATCGACCTTGTCGAGTTGATCGAGCTTGTCGACCGTATCTTCAACATCTTTGGGCAATGTCTTGAGATAGGCCACCAGATACCAGCGCTCTTCTTCCGTCAAGGAAAGCTGGAATCTCGGCATGCGAGTTCCGGGCACGCCTTCGCTTATGCGGTAGAACCACATCTCGTCGTCGTACTGCTTATAAAAAGGTCTGGTGAAGTTCGCCGGTTTCTTGGTAAGCGAAATCGAGTTCGGTCCGTTGCCGCGCGCTTCAAGGCCGTGGCAGACAGCGCAGTTTTGCGTGAAGATACCGCGCCCGGCATTGGCTGCCGCATCAGATTTGGTATCAACGTGATTTCTGCCGTGCAGTGCATAACCAACCGGTGTGGTCACCTGATATTCATCCGGTGCCATGACATACTTCTCGACCACCCGCTTGTTGCCTAGAGTTTGAATGTAGGAGACCAAATCGTTCATATCCTCATCATTCAAGAAGCTGAAGCTGGGCATGATCGATCCGGGCTTCACGGCACGCGGTTGAACGAGGTGCGCCTTCTGCCATTCCGATGACATCTTGCCGCCTTCATTGGTCAAATCAGGACCGGTGCGGGCGGTACCCAGTTGGTGGGGCGTTTCATAGACATAGTCGCCTGCCTTTACGAGCGGACCATATTCTCTGTCTTGCAAACGTGTGAACTGCGTATGGCAGTAGAAGCAACCTTCACGAATGTAGATTCTGCGCCCGCGAGCCGGATTACCGATTTTGGATTCGACTTCGTAGTCGTTGCGCGTCACGGTCGGTTCGGGTTTGAAAAGCACCATCGGCATCAGCACGGTTGAGAATATGATGATGAAGAAGGTGGACATGATACCGATGGCACCAAGTCGGTAGCCGTAGCCATTCATTAGACCTTGACCTCCCGTGTTTTAGCTTTGACCTCGACCGTCCTGGGCGTGTAGATCGTGCGGAAGGCGTTGTAACAGAAAATGGCTTGTCCTGTGACAATCATCACTCCGCTTATCGCCCTGACGAGCCAGTACGGATAGAGCGTGTTGCTCCATTGGTCAATCGGGTAGCCCATCTGCCATCCCGCTGATTGAACCAGTCCGGCAACGGTGAGGCTCCAATACATGATCGTGAAACCGACAAATTTGAGCCACCAGTGAAGACGGGCCAGACCCATCGAATGCCACTCGCGACCGGTTAATCTCGGGAGCATGTAATAGATCGCCGAGGTGAGAATGAATGAGAACGTGCCCAGGAGCGCAGCGTGCGCATGCCCTACGACCCATTGCGTAAAGTGGATGTACCAGTTGACCCAGCGCGTCGCTTGAAACGGACCTTGCAAGCAGGTCATGAAGTAAAAGAAGCAAGATGTGACTGCAAAGCGCAACGAAATATCGTCGACCGCCATTCCCCACTTGCCCTTCATCGTCATGAAGAAATTGGTCAACACGGTCAATACAGGGACGAGCAAAAAGATTGATGAGATAACCGCAATCGCTTTCAACCACTCAGGCACGGGTGATTGCAAAATGTGGTGCGTTCCTGTGGGCGCATAGAAAAGAGCAATGCCCCAGAATCCCAGCATGGAGAGACCGTGGCTGTAGAGCGGCGCTTGCGTGAGGCGCGGCAAGAGGTAATACATCATGCCGACACCGACGGTGGTGAACCACATGCCGAGGATATTGTGACCGTAGAACCAACCGATGATCGCGTCGTTCAATCCAGGCAGGTATACAAAGGTTCGCTGGCCGATGATATATACAAGTGGAAACCAGAACAACGATCCCAGGAAATACCAGAGCGATACATAGAGCTTTTTGACTTTGCGGTGCGCCACCGTCATCAAGATGTTGAAGGTGACGGTGCACAAGGCGAGCACTGCCATTACATCCAGCACCGCGCCGAGCTCGGCATATTCACGACCTTCGGTGCAACCGTTGAGCAGGGTGCAGAAAGCTCCGATCATCATGAGATTCCATGCCCACATCGTCGTGTTGCCGAGCCGCTCACTGAAGAGCCTGTTCTTGCAAAGAGTCGGCACCATGTGGAACATAGCGCCGACGTAACCCATTGACAGCCAACCAATCGCCACCGCATTTACGTGCCACATGCGCAAGTGCGGCATCGAAAATTGCGGAATATTGTGGACAAGATCGGGGTTATAAAACTCAGTGGAAGCGAACAAACCCGCTCCCATCCCCAAGAGTGACCACCACATCGCCGACAGAAGGAAATTTCGGCTGGCGCTTCCTTCCTCGTTACTCAGGAATATGTCTAGCAAACCGCTCACAAGCTTTGGTACTCCACCGGGCTTCCAAATTATTAAACAGTAACGATTCTAGGCTACTGACATCGATGACACGCTTAGTACGGCAATGATTTTTCTCTGAGGATTCTTTTCAAGACACACGACAAGTCCCGTTGAAAACCGCTTTTTTGAATATGCACGGCGCTCTGAGCGGCGCTCGGAAGCCGCAGTCGCTCTGCCTTTCCACAGCCATTCTTCCCACGTTCAACGATACAAAGCGTAACTAAACAGGTGAGCATTAAGTGTCTATAAGCGAAGCCGTTTGAAAATAATTGAGCGGCATTTAAGCCGATTCCGGCTGCGGCATTCGCACCAGATATGGTGATATGACGAAGTCGAATTTCAGATTTCCGATTCTTGTTTGCGCCGCTCGTCTTCTTTGCCCGGCTCTACTTCCTTGCCTTGCGGCTCTTCGGAGGCACGTTCCTGCTCTTCTAACTTGCGTCGCTTCTCTTCTTCCTTGCGCAACTTTTCTTCCTTTTCCTTCGGTATGTTGCGGCCGTTGAAGCGATTGGCCGCCACGTCGCAGCCGCTCTGCAACCAGGTCATTGCCCCCTTTGCCGCCAAATCGAGACTCTCCTTGAAGAGCTCTTTCATGTCATCGGGGACTTCTGAAAGAACATAATCGGCCCGCCGCTCCCCACCAGGGTCGGGTCCGACTCCGACCTTGAGACGATCGAAAGAATCATCGGCAACCTCATCGATGATCGACTCGATACCATGTTGGCCGCCGGCGCCGCCTTTGTGTTGAACTCTTATCTTTCCTAAAGGGAGCGCCACGTCATCGTGTATGACAAGCACGTTCTCCAGTTCGATTTTGAACCAGCGCACCACCTCGACAACAGCCTCTCCAGAGAGGTTCATGTATGTGAGCGGTTTAAGCAAAAGTAAGTCGTCGTTTTTAAATTTCGTCTTACAAAAATATCCTTTGAACTGGCTCGACGTTTTGAGGCTGACACCAAATTCAGTGCCAAGCAAATCCACAACCATCCACCCGACGTTATGGCGAGTGCGTTCGTATCTGGAGCCGGGATTTCCAAGTCCTACAATTAGCTTCATAGCGGCAAATTTCCTTGCTTTGAGTGTACGGAAATTCGCCCTCATTCTCAACTATATGGATGACTACTTACGTACATTATTTATAAACGCTTAGAGACAAACTGATCCGGCGGTCCGGAGAAGAGATAAACTTAAGAGCGCCACCACGAGCAGCGATTTTTCGCGGGAGATTCAGTCAACATGAGTCATGATGAAGGACATCAGATCCCATATTTGCCGCACACCAAGCAAGATCGCGAGGCGATGCTTGCCAAAATGGGTCTGAAGACCTTCGAGGATCTGGTCGGCCATATCCCTGCCGACCTGCGCATCAAGGCTCTCAAGCTTCAAAAGGGTCTGAGCGAGCTGGAGCTGACGCAGCATGTGAAAGAATTGGCGGCGAAAAACGTTCCGGCATCATCGATGGCCTCATTCCTGGGCGGCGGCTCCTACAGGCGTTTCGTGCCGGCAGTCGTGCCGCAAGTCATCTCGCGCTCCGAGTTCGCGACCGCTTACACGCCCTACCAGCCTGAAGTTTCGCAGGGCAGCCTGCAGGTGATTTATGAATTTCAAACGGCGGTTTGCCTGCTCACCGGCATGGATGTAGCCAATGCATCCATGTACGACGGACCGACTGCCTGCGCCGAGGCAGGCCTGATGGCCTGCCGGATCACCAGTCGCAACAAGATCATCACCCTTAAATCGGTGAATCCCGAATACCGGATGGTGGCACATGCCTATGCAAAAGCTTGCGCCGTCGAGTTCGAGACTGCCGACACGCAGTCGCCGAGCGGTATCGGCGCGCTGAAGATTGATAAAAGCACGGCGGCGATTATTGTTCAGTATCCAAACTTCTTCGGCTGCTTCGAGGACATGGCGCAGATTTCAAGCAAAGCCAAAGAAGCAGGCGCCTTGCTAATCGTGGTCACCGAGCCGATCAGTCTGGCAGTTTTGACTCCGCCGGCCGATCTCGGCGCCGACATAGTGATCGGCGATGCCCAACCATGTGGCAACTCCCTCTCGTTCGGCGGACCTTCAGCCGGTTACATGGCGACTAAAAAGGAATTTGTCCGCCAGATTCCGGGCAGACTGGCGGGCATGACCGTGGATAAAAACGGCAAGCCTGCCTTTACATTGACCCTGCAAACACGAGAGCAACACATTCGCCGCGCCAAGGCAACATCGAACATCTGCACCAACCAGGCTCTCAACGCGCTCGCCATGCTGGTTTACCTTTCACTGCTCGGCAAGGAAGGTCTGGCGCAACTGGCCACCATATCGGCGCAACGCGCTCATTACCTGCACGATCGTTTGATCTCGATCGCCGGCGTCGAGGATGCCATCAAAAAACCGTTTTTCAATGAATTTTTAATCAGGCTGAACGCCCCAGTTGATGCCGTTCTTCAAGCAATGCAACAGCGCAAGATTCTGGCCGGCATCAATGTCGAGAAGATGTATCCTGAACTGCAAGGATGTTTACTTGTAGCCGTTACCGAGATGAACGACAAAGCGGATCTGGACAATTATTTTGAGGCGCTTAAGGAAGTGCTGTCGGAAAATTTTCATGAGAATCTAAGAAAAAAAGAACGTAGCGGAATGGTCGCCGCGGGGTGAGCCGGAACAGTCGTCGCCGGGAGAGCCGCATCGCTCGTGCCGCTCGATTTTGACTGTTTAGAGCTACACTTCTGGAAGTCTAACGATTGTTGGAAGTTTGTATAATCGAAACCATGTAGCAGAACTCAAGGCTGTGCAGAAAGCAAGGAATCTGAATGGAGCCGGTCCAAAAAACAAGCGCGATCACTGCCTCTCACGATAACGTGGGCGGCGGAGACAAATCAGGAACCATAAAATCCATTGTCCGTGAAATCGTCGAGTTAGTCGGCGTGACGCTGGTTCTGCTCGTCTTAATCAGGTTGTGCATCGGCGAAGCGCGCTACATTCCATCGGCTTCAATGGAGCCGACCCTGCAGATTAACGATCGCCTCATTGTCGAGAAAATTTCGAAGAATCTCGGTCAACCAATTCAGCGGGGCGACATTCTCGTTTTCTATCCGCCGCCGATCGAGATGGGCGGTCAGGATTTGAAAAATGATCCGTTGACTTTGCTGGGACGCTGGACCGGTTTGCCGTTTTTACCCAACGAAGCAGCATTCATCAAACGCGTGATCGGCTTGCCTGGAGACCACATTCGCATTCAAGCGGGCACAGGCGTTTTTGTAAACGGTCAATTGATCGACGAATCGACTTACATCAAAGAAATTCCGGCATACGATCTCAACGTTATGGGCGACATCGGCGGCAGAAATACGCTCGGCGAATTCATTCGCCCATATGCCAATCGGCCTAACGACCCAATAATCGTGCCTGGCGGGCATTTATTCATGATGGGCGACAACCGCAACAACAGCGAAGACAGCCATGTATGGGGTTTTCTCGATCAGAAGCGCGTCATCGGCCGAGCCTGGGTTCTCATCTGGAGACGGCTGAATGCGCCTGTTTATCCGCCGATCCTCAATGAGTGATGGTTTCTCCCTTTTTACCGCAGCTTGGTTCTAATTTGTACCTTTGATTGGGTATATTAGATCGGTGTGCGTTGTTGGGTGTGCACGAGCGTTGGTTTTTGTCGGCAATCATGAGGTAGGCAAAACGTGAAAGAGAGCAAAAGCGCGCAGTATCTCAAAGGCAATAAAAAAGGCGCTGCTGGCAAAAACGACAAAGAAAGCCAGAGCGGCAAAACACAAAGAGTGCTGAAAGATTTCAAGGACCTCAGCCAATTTGAGGAAGAGCTCAATCGCCGCGAAGTTTCACTGATTGAGCGCGAAATCAAAACGATTCGCATGCAGGAAGAGCTCGACAGGCTGCGCCCGCTGTCCGGGTTATACCGCGTTGTCAAGGCAATGGCTACCGAGCGCCGTCTCGATTCGCTGCTCGATACCATTACGCGCGAAACCCAGGCGATGCTGAAAGCCGACCGATGCAGCGTTTTCGTCGTCGAGCGCTTCACGGAGCCGGGCGGTTCGACAAGCGACGAACTGTGGACGTATGTGGCGCAGGGTCTTGAAGGATTCCGGAAACTGCGCGTTCCATTAAATGGCACGTCGATCGTTGCTTACTGCGCCCGATCGGCTGAGGTAATCAACATCCCGGATGCCTATGAGGACGAGCGCTTCGATCCCGATGTCGACAAGCAGACTGGTTACCGCACAAGAAGTGTACTTTGCGTCCCGATGACCAACCGCTCCGGCAACGTCATCGGCGTTTTCCAGGTATTGAACAAGAAAGATGGACCATTCACGAGCGAAGATGAAGACTGGCTCGAGGGCTTAGCCGCAGTCGCTGCCGGTCTAATCGAACAAGCGCAAGCTTATGAAGAGATCGAGCACTTCGTCGACAACACCCTCTCGGTCCTGGCTCAGACAATTGATAAACGCGACCCACTCACATCCGGTCATTCGCACCGGGTGATGAAGTACAGCAAGCTTCTCGGGCAATCAATGGCGATTCCGGATGCTGATATCGATGTCCTGCATTACTCGGCGCTCATGCACGATTATGGCAAGATTGGCGTTCCCGAGCGGATTTTGTGGAAAGAGGGGCGCTTGACCCCTGAAGAGTATGCCGAAGTCCAAAAGCATGCCAGCCTTACTTTCGAGCTCTTGTCGCAGCTGCGATTTACGCGGAGGCTGCAGGATGTGCCGTATATCGCCTCATGCCACCATGAGAAGATGGACGGAACCGGCTATTATCGCGGCTTGAAGGGCGATTCCATTCCATTTCTAGCCCGCATAATCGCTGTAGCAGACGTTTTCGATGCTCTAACCTCAAAGCGTCATTACCGAAATCGAATGCCCATCGACAAAGTCTTCGAAATTCTCAACTCCGGCAAAGACAATCACTTCGAAGGTCGGCTGGTTGACACATTCCTGAAGCTGCCCTGCCGCGAAGTACTTACAGTAATGGAGTCGGAGCGCGACCAGCCGCCATCGCCTGAGATAGATTTGTTCAAACACATCACATGGTTGAGGCTCACAGAGCTGGTTTCGGGTTCCCATCCCAAACGCGGCGAGGAAGATCTCCTCAATGCCTTCGACAGGCTCTACTTCCGCGGACTCTCCGAAGACTATCAAGCACTCGACTAGCCGCAGGGCACGGCTCGCTTAGCCGCATCGATTTTGTCCCACCAAACCGGACACAGTCCGCAATGGTC
>JAJPJO010000346.1 GCA_021324135.1 Pseudomonadota bacterium | reverse complement strand
TTGAGCGGCTCTGATTTGCAGAGCGCGCTCAGGCGCCACGCTCAACATCTGATCGGCGGCATTCACGAACAAAACGTCCTGGAGCGCATGCACAGAGAGCTGCCTGCCTGGCAGCGCCGCTCCATCGAGCAAGCGCTCGGCAGGGGCATGATTGAAATTGCCGATGTCGAGCGGATGTTGACTGCGCTTCCCCGCACCGCAGATGGTGCGACGGTTGAGCAGCAGGGTGCGCCCGCCGCTCCCATGACCCAAGGGCAATCGACATTCCACAACGCCGCCCGCCAGTTGAGCGATCCGCTCGAGCGAAACGGACTGACCGGGTGGTTTCTAACCCTCACTGCCAACCAGCAGGATCTGCTCGGAGGCGCATTGCCTCGCGGCAACAGTCATGAACAGTCAAGAGTGCTTCAATCTCTGGGCGATTTGAGCGTCCAGCAGCGGCGCGATCTTCTCACCGCCCTTGGTGGCATTCAAGAGGCGAGCGCCCGCTCTGAGGCGCTGCAGCGTTTGGCGATGATGACGCCGAACGATCGAGCCGCTGCCCTGGACGGCATTAGAAACGGACAGCCGGGCAATCAAGGAACTTCAGCCTCCGAGATGGCCGGCCGCCTTCAAAGAGCGGTCGATTTTGCCAGGCAGCTCGATTCTCATCTTCAGTCAACCGGACTGTCGCCTGAGATTCGATCTCGATTGACCACTCTGGTGGGCGAGCAGCCTCGCGCTCAAGAGCGTCTTTTAAGGCTGACTCAAGAAGAGTTGCAACGCTTCGCTCGTCTGCAACCAACCGAACAGCGCAATATAGTGGCGCTCTTTGCCGATGCCGGTTTGAGCACAGAGGCCTACCGGCGCATCGTTGGTGTGTCGCCGGAACTTCTTGGTCGGATGAGCGGCCGCCTTTCAAATGAGCAAGTTCAGTTTCTCGATCGGTTGGTGAACCACTATAATTTCCCCGAACGGCAAGCCCATCTGATCAGATCGATGCAGTCTCTGCCGCCCGATCACCTGCGGGTCATGCTCGAGACGATGAGAAACGTGCCTGACTTTTTAGGCCGGCAGGTGGTGAATGCATTCTTCGATCTGCCCGCTGCCCAGCAGGCAACCCTGGCGCGCAGCCTGGCTCGTCTGCCAGGCGATGCTCGAAGTTCGACGCTTGAGTGCTTCTCCGATTTTTCAAGCGAGCGTCGCTCCGCCTTTCTGCAAGCCGTTTCTCAGATGCCCGAGCACTTGCAGCATCATGGATTTCAGACTATGTTTTTGCCGGGCTCGTTCCATGATATGCTCTTCAACTTACCGCAATCGAGGCAAGCGCAGGCTCTGGAGAATTTCTCCTCCATGTCTCTGGCCCAACAAAATCTGCTTGCGCAGGCAATCGTTGCTATGGAGTCATCGGTTAGCAACTCCGCTCGGCGCTCTACAGCCAGTGGCCGCAGCAATACGCTCGAGTGGTTGCTCAGTGACCCAGGCAGAAATCCTGTAAGCGAGGCGTTCACTGCCATCGCCAATCCCGAGCGACGAGCCGCTACCTTGGAAGTGCTCAGCCAACTTACCGCCTCGCAAAGAGAAACACTGGCAAGAGAGCTGGCGGCTCTCTCTACCGTGCAGCAAAGAGCCGGGGCACTCTCCGCCCTGGCCAATCATCAATTGTCGGCACTGGCATCAACAGCGCCGTCGCCACCAAGAATCGGCAGCGGCAATCAAGGCGATCCGTTTGCCGATCAATCCGCACTGCGGCGGCTGCTGCAAAACGCGCAACTCGAGCGGGGTACAATCGACTGGCGTGCGGCGATGGCTGATCCTCGCGATTGGCAGTTGCAGCGCCTACTGGCGCGGAGAAACGATCCGCCGCCGTACATGTCGGCGACTGCCTGGCGCAATCATGTCAATCGCCAGGCGAACGGCCTGAATCGCAGCTCCGATGCGCCGTCCTCGTTGCGCATGGTCGATCAGGCACTTTCTCAGGGCGTGCTGGACAACAACATGATCAACCAGATATTGCAGCTGCAAGGTGATTACCGGACGGCATTCATGCGCTCGCTGCAAAGCCAGATTGCCGAGGTTGCCAATTTGCCTGAATTCGCCCAGGCAAGAACTGAGGCGAGACAAAGGAGTACCCGGCAACTGGAGTGCCTGCTCGAGTTGCAGCGGATTGGCAATCCGGATCTGGTTGGCCTGGTAGCCTCCGGTCACGTCGCGGCATCGAGCATTCCTCAGATGGCGAGACTGGCTGCTGATCCACATCTTGGACCGGTCATCGAGGCGGTATTCAGCCACCCGCGCGTCAGTGGCCTCAACTACGAGCAACTGCTCAACAATCTGGAGAATGCCCACTTTCCACGCCAGGTTCAGGAGCGTCTCAACTTCATGTTCGCCGATGGCGCGTTTCCTCTCGATCGTTTGGCGCATGAGCTTGCCGCTGATCCGGCTCGGCTGCGCCAGTACATCGAAGGGCACGCCGACGGCATCGACCGCATGAGGCAATTGCGCCAGGAAGCGCTGGATTCGCAGTGGCATCTCATGACCCGTAATTTGTCGAGGCTCCGATCGGCGCTTGTCGGCAGCGATGGCTCGGGCCCTGCAACCGAGCGCCCGAATCTCAGTCATCTTAACGGACGCGAGTTGGCATCGGCCGTTGAACACCTGACCGGCGAGGCGCAAGCTGCCGTCGGCAGGCCTCTGGAATTTCCTGAGCATCTGCGCCCCGCGCTCAGCCAATTTCGCACAATGCTTGCCAATTACGAAAGAGGAACCGTTTCGCTTAACAATGTTCTTGAAGGCATGGCCGGCTTAGCGCCGCATCGAGCAATACTCGAGAGAGCGCAGCCCGGTCTTGTGCGCGCCATGGATCAGCTCAGGAACGGGTTGGGTCCTCTGCCGAGCGCCCAGGTGCATTTAACGGCGGCGCTGGCCAATGAGGCCTCGCTGCGCGCCAACGCTCCTCAGCTGATCGCTGCTTTAGAAGCGCTCAGCGGGCAGCTTTCAGCTCAGACCACTGGAAGAGGAAGAGCTGATCTGCGCACCATACTCGATGGCACCGACCGCATGAGTGGATTGCGTCACGACGCCAGAGAAGCCGATCGGGTTCTGCGCGAGCGGCTGGCCGAGCTGGGAATAAACGTTCCACCCGATCAGCGCGTCACCAGTCAGCATATTCAGCAGGCTCCAGACAGCATGCGAAGGACATTACAACAGCTCAATAATCAACTGAACGATCTTATTGGCAGACCCGGGGCCGGCGGCGGTTTGATCGATCGGATCAACGATATATTGAATACTCCTGAGGCGATCAATCTCAGTATCGAGCACCTGCGCAATTTCCTGGAGGGCAGAGGCGACTGGCAAACAGCCCGAGAGCATCTAAGCGCTCTCAATGCCGGCTTGCGCCAGATGCAACAGGAGATTAGCAATGGCGCCAGAATGTCAACGCCGCGCAATCAAAGAAGCAACCAGCCATATCAGGACATCGCTCTCAACCTGGCTGCCGTGCGACAGGAGCTTCTGCGAGGATTGACCCAGCTGAGCATCAGGGACTCGGGAAATAACCTCTGGTCCACGGCCGGCAATGAAATTCATTGGCAAGGACCTCGGCAGGCTGATGGAACTCGGCCGCGACTGAGTGTGGACCGGAACGCCAGCGGATTTCCGGATCTGAGCGCGCCCCGGCCGAACACCCCTGGTATGACACTGGATCTGGTGGCACCGGACGGCAGACCGATGCGCATAGAAATACCACCGGGTTGCCGCCTTGAGGCTACGCGCAGCGCCGACGGCATCGTTATGCATGCCGATATGGCCAGGTATCCCGACGGCTCGTATCTGCAATACAGAATCATGCAACCGAAGCAACTCATGGCCAATCACCATGTCAATTACGACAATGGTTATGTTCGCATCGAGCGCGTTTATCCGGACCGGCTGGTCAACGGCTTCTTGCCTGATGGAACCCCTGTGCAACGCCCCTTGACCATACCGCTGGGACTGGATGGACAACCGATTATGGGAGTGAACGGAAATCCATGGATTCCCAGCCACGACGGCAGAGAAATTGTCCATATCAACGAGCGCACCACCGGCGATAGCCTGAACGGCGAACAACAAGAGGCCCGCACGAGAATCAGGCGCGTTACATCAATGTGGCAGGGATTTACGCACTTCCACATTGCCCCGGATGCGCTCGGGGAAGGAACGCCGACGTTTCGGGGTCCTCAACCTGCAGCCAACCAGAGAGGCGCCGGACTGAGCGGCGGAGAGCGCACCATATCTGGTGGCGCCCAGCCGGCTGTCAGACCGCACGCGCAGCAACCCTCCAGCCTGGATGCGCCTGCACATCCTGCTGCACCAGCCGCCCAGGGAAGTTCAGGACGAGAGCGATCGGTTACGATCCAGTCTTTGCAGTCGAGTGCTCATGATCTGCATAGTGCATTGAGAGAGAGAAACATAGAGTCGGGTGTTTTGGCAGACTATCAGCGAGCACTGGCGGAAGCTCGCCGCCATCCTGACGCCTTTCATACGCCTGAACTGATGCGTGAGCAGGCGCGCCACCTCGAGGAAATCCGTGGCGCTATCGAGGACGGAAGAATCAGCACCGAGGAGCACATAGATGAACTGTTGCAGTTTTATCTCACTCCGGCGATCAGCGATCCCGCCTCGGCGCGCAGCATTGACAGCGCCATCGAGGCATTCGTGCGCTCGCCTCAGGCAGCGCAAAACATGCAAGGTTATTTGCGATGGATTGAAAACGTTCCCAACGGTACGCTTCGCCCAGTCGGAGAGCCGCCGCAAATCCAGCATCTGGGAATGCCCGGCTGGACTGTAGATGGCGTGGATGCGAGCGGCAACCTGATTTTGCGCCACAACGGCCAGATCAGAATTCATGCCAACGATTTCAGCAATAACTTGCGCTCTCAATTCGAGTGCATCAGCCGCGAGGGAAACATCCTCACCTTGCAGGCGCGCGATTTCCTCAGACCGTCGGATGCTGAAGGAAACCCTGTCGACATGGTGGTCAGGGCTCGCCCTCTCGATGTCGTGTTGGCCACTATGGCTCAGCACTCGGGTGGAACGAATGTTTGTGCCGCCAGCGTAACGGCATTGTTGCGCTCAGCGTCGCAAGCGACTTCCCTGGCCGATCAGTTGAGGCAGCGGAGCCTGATTACGCCCGAGCAAATTCAACGAGTGCTCGGACGAGTGGGCGATGGCGGACGGACCGTCGACATGCCCGCGCTCGAGGCCATGATCACGACGGAGCAAGGGGCGAACATGAGGCTCGAGCGCATACAACCACCAGCCGTGAGCGAGCTTCAACCAGGTTTGTATCTTGCCACCACCGGCAATGGCGGACACAACCAGAATATGATCATCAATCATACTTTTCTTATCGGTGTCACAAGCGACGGACAAGTATTCAGCATAGATCCCGCCAATAACAGGCGAACCCGAATGTCGCGCAATGAAGCATTGCAGACGCTGCATCGATTGAGGGGACCCAATGCCGAGCGTGCTGCCCATAACCTCGGCTTCTGAGCGCGCTGACATTGAGCGCACATACATAGATGAATTGTTCAAGCATGCAGAAAGTGCCAAGAGCTTAAAGGCAAGATTCGTGTCTAGAGGCTCATGGATAGCTGCTCTATGGGTCTTGCTTTTCTGCAATTGGTTTTGAACTTTTTGATCGTTTCCGTCGTTTTACTCAATGGAAGACTTCAGCACCAAACAAATGGAGGCAGTCGTATGCACTGGGATATTTTCTTTTTGTTCTCTGGCATTGCTCTTGGGTGCGTTTATCCCCTGGTTATCTCAGCACTGTTTTTATCCATTCATCAGCGCTTACTCAGCGGTCAAAGAGTGGATGACAAGCAGAATGCGAAAGAGAGGCCGCTCCGCCCGGGTAAAACTGGCACTGATTATTATTAGGAAGAACGATGGAGGGGCATAAAATAACGTATACTTCGCCATATGTTGCCGTTCGACATTGTGTTGCCTTTTCAGCGTTTTTAGATGGTCTCGCGCTCATTGCCTCGATATTTTGTGAGTCGCTCCGACTCCCAATTTCCTGATTCCGGCTCTGCCTCTCAGTTGGAGCCCTGCCATGCGATCGACAGTTTCTTTCTGGGCGGCCGGCATGTTGTCGAGAAAGAATGGGTAGTTACCATCGACACTACCGGTGCCTTGAAAGCGATTGAGGGAGACGCCGTTTCGGCTTTGCCGGAGGTAGTGCAACAGGACGTGGCTTTCAATGAGGTGATCGGAGCGGCTGCCAGTCGCTCGATTGATGGACAGGAGTTCTACGTTTTTTACCTGGAGGCGCTCGAGCAACCGCCGGAAACACCGGGGTTAAACGATCCGGTTTATCTGTACGGGACTCTGTACGGACCTTTTCCAGCGCGCTCGCAGGACTCCTATATAGGTATCGAGGGGCAGTTGACGGTGAATCGCATCGATTTCCTGGCCGGAATCGTTCAGTCGGGCTCGTACGCTTTTCACTATCCGACGGATGCGGCCAGCACGAGCTCGACGCAGCGCTGCTTTCATATACTCCTGCCAGGCGATCGCGAAGAAGAGATCGCGCGCGGCAAGGGGCTGATTCTTGCCTATCCGCTGATGCCGCCCGAGATCGTCATGGGCGAGCCCTGGAACGAGCTTCTTGTCGCCGGTCTTGTCTATGACGTGCTTGCCGCTCTCAAAGAGGACATCGAAAAGGAAAACGTTCGGCATCCGCTTGCTGAGGCGACCTTACCTGTAGCCAGCCGGCGCTGGTTCATTCAACAACTGGAAGCGCAGGGCTATGCCATCAAAGGCGATCTGGCGGTCCGTCAGCCGGGCGCCACGACAACCGGCTTTCCGCGGCTGCTGGTATCGGCTCTGGGCAACCTGATTGGCGAGAAGGTGCCGCTTCCTCCGGAGGCAACCATCGATGAATTCATCGAAATTGCCCGACAGGCGCTGCACGCCTTGCCCGGTTATCCGCCAAGCCGTACAAAAGTACTGCAGTCCCGCATCGGCAAAGCCTCATCGGAAGCTCGCGCCGAGGCATCGCGGAAAGTGGCGCCGCCGCCTCCGGTGAAAACGCCCTCAAATGACTTCGCCCAGCGTCCGGCTACCGCTCCGGCGCCCGCGCCTCAAAACAACAGGCGAACGGACTGGATGAAAGATTTCATGGCCCAGCGGAGCGCGCCGTCCTCGACACCGACGCGCTTGACTAGCATCGCGGACCTGGCCCTCGGCAGCCCCGAGCCTGTGCCGCCTCGGGCTAAAAAGCCGCGCCCTGATTGGATGAGCGATTTCGAGTCGGCGGAGGAACTTGACAAGAAAACAAAACAAACAGAACGGGTAAAAGAGACTGGTAAGGTTTCAGAAAAGAAGCCAGATTGGATGAGTGATTTTGAGTAGCGTTGGAAGAGGTGTGTAATGACCAAAGTTCATGAAAGACCGGTTGAGCCGTTTTCCGATTTGCACTGCGAACATGGCGAAGTGCGGGCGACCCTTTTGCATGACCCGACTGTCGAGGGTCTCGACATGGCGATCTACCTAGACGGCTCAGCCAGCATGAGCGACGAGTATGAATACCAGAAGAAATACAAAAATTTGTTCGATGCATTTTTTGGTCGAAACGCACAGACGCTGCCCAATATCGTCGAGCCACAAGTGAGATGGATACTGGAGTATCTGGCGACTAAAGACAGAAACGGTTTGCTGCGCGTCGCTTACTGGGCATGCGGCGGCGTATCGCCGATCGAGGTGATTGGCGAATTGAGCGGCAAGGACGTTCAAAGCTATCAATTCCCCGGACCAAGTCGCTTCGGTAACTCGACCAATCTTCAACCGGCGTTGCAGGATTATGTTAACTACATGCGCGGTCAGGCTCGCTTAGGCGCAAAGCGTGGATGCGCGGTGTTCGTTACTGATGGTGTCATCCATGATGCAGGTAAAGTAAAAGCCTATTGCAATAAACTTGTGCCAGAGATGGTTCAAGGCTCTCTGCCTCGTTTGAACTTTATACTGGTTGGTGTAGGCGACGGTGTTGATGAAGAGCAGATGGAAGACATCTGTCATGAAGAGTATCCCGGCTTCGGGCATCTCTGGTGTCATCGCGTCGCCGAGGAGATTAGCCAGATGGCCGAGCTGGTGGCGGTGCTGGTCGATGAAACAATGACTGTCGCTTCCGGTGGTATCATATATGATGACAAAGGAAAAATATTGAAGCGTTACGAATCCAGACTGCCTGCCATTCTCGAGTTTCGAATTCCGCCAGGATGCAAAAGCTTTACTCTGGAGATAAACAACCAGCGCTTTACGCAACCACTCCCCGATGACGATGATGATGACGATCACCACCGCTAATGCGTTGATATTAATGCGTCTCACCATCCGAAATCTGCCGTGGAGGAATAGTTAATGGCTCACAAGCACGAAATGATCGTCAAACCCTTTTCTGATGTACACAACAAAGGAGGAACTATTCTCGCCACGCTGCTGCATGACCCGACCGTCGAGGGCCTTGATGTTGCCCTTTATATGGATGGCTCGGCCAGCATGGAAGATGAGTACGGACCGCGCGGCATCCTTGCAAAAATTGGCGGAGTGAGAAACCAGGTCGAGCCGCAGATGCGTTGGATGCTCGAGTATCTCGCCACCAAGGATAAGGACGGGGTCCTGCGCGTTGCATACTGGGCCACAGGAGATGGCTCGCAACTGGAAATCGTAGGGGATCTTACCGGCAAGGATGCCCAGGAATATAAATTTCCCGGACCACAATTTTATGGCAAGGGAACTGTTATGCTTCCGGTTTTGCGCGATTATATAGCCTACTTCAAACAGCAAGCGGAGAAAGGCGCCAGGCGTGGCTTAGCCGTGATTATTACGGACAGCCAGGTCTACGATGCATCAGATGTTAAGGCGTACTCGCAGCAAGTCGCAAAAGAAATCAGTAGCGGTCGCTTGCCGCGAATCAACTTCGTGCTCGTGGGAGTCGGCGATCAGGTCGATGAAGAGCAAATGGAGTCTATCTGTCATGAAGAATATCCCGGGGTCGGACATTTGTGGTGCCACAGAGTGGCTGAGCGAATGGAAGAAATGGCGGAGCTTGTAGCGGTGCTCGTTGATGAAACGATGACCGTCGCAAACGGTGGTACCATATACGATGACAAGGGTAATGTGCTGAAGAGGTACGAATCAAGGCTGCCTGCTGTTCTCGAGTTTCAAGTTCCGCCGGGATGCACCAGCTTCACTTTGGAGATCGCGGGGCAGAAGTTTACTCAACCAATCCCTGATGAAGATCATCACGATGACGACGATGATGACGATCATGCGCCGCAACCTTCCCAGTACAGCGGCGGTTATGGACAAGGCGGTGGACATCATCACCACTAATGGTGCGTGAACGTGAGTCAGCGCCGCAGTACAGCTCGAAGAGCGTTGGAGGAATAAAGAGCAACTTATGTCAAAGGATGACATAGCAAAGACGGCGACAACTGAAGAAAGAGAAGGGCACGTGCACGGTCCCGAATGCGACCATGAACACGAGCATGAACATGAAGAACATGTGCATGGCCCCGAATGCAAACACGATCATGAGCATGAACATGAGCACGAGCACGGACCGGATTGCAAACACGAGCACGAGCATGAGCACGTTCACGGCCCCGAATGCAAGCATGACCATGAGCATGAGCATGAACATGAAGATCATGTGCATGGCACCGAACGCAAACACGATCATGAGCATGAGCACGAGCACGAGCACGGACCGGATTGCAAACACGAGCATGAGCACGTTCACGGCCCTGAATGCAAGCATGAGCATGAACATGAAGAACATGTGCATGGTCCTGGATGCAAACATGATCACGAGCATGAACATGAGCACGAGCACGAGCATGAGCACATTCACGGCCCCGGATGCAAGCATGACCATGAGCACGAACAGGAAGAACACGTGCATGGTCCTGGATGCAAACATGATCACGAGCATGAACATGAGCACGAGCACGAGCATGAGCACGTTCACGGCCCCGGATGCAAGCATGACCATGAGCACGAACATGAAGAACATGTGCATGGTCCTGGATGCAAGCACGATCATGAGCATGAACACGAACATGAGCACGTGCACGGACCGGGATGCAAACACGACCATGAGCATGAACACGGACACGACCACCATGGACACGATCATGACCACGAGCATGGACATGGATGCGACCACGACCATGAACACGGCGACGGTTGCGGGCACCACCATCACCACGGACACATCGACTACGACAAAAGAAGGCGCGAGGCAACTGTAACGACTCGCCCGGCAGAGACCGGCGGAACGGCCTTTCAGATGGAGCTCGACGTCGTTATTCCAGGGGAAACGGATGAGTTCGGCAGATTCGAGCAGTTGGAGCGTCAGCTTGAATCACTTCTCGGAGTGGGCGATGTCCACGTGCGACGCGACGGCGACTTTGCTGAAGTTTGCGTGCACTACGATCCATCGAAAATTTCGCTTGAAAAATTGCGCACCACAATAGAGTCCGTGGGCAGCAGCATTAGCAAGCGTTACCTTGGTCGCACCTGGTTTGTGAGGGGAATGGAATCGGCCCAGTGCGCGTACACAATCGAGCATTCATTATCAAGGATGCCTGGAGTTCTGCAAGCTAACGTCGCATATGCCGCCGAAAGATTGGTCGTCGAATACGATCGCGAGCTGACCAATCCCAAAGCAATCGACAAAAGAGTCGAGGCCCTTGGATACACGCTCGAGGAGCCGGAAGAAGGTCATGCTTGCTCTTTCCATGCGCATGGTGGCGGCTTGTCTCCGAAGTTGCAGCTTCCTCTGACTATCGCTGCTGGCGCCTTCTTGCTTGTAGGCTTCTGCTTGCGGACATTCGTGAGTGATGCTGCTTTCCTTGCCGAAATCTCGTTCTTATGCGCCATGGTGTGTGCGGGACTGTTTCCTATGCGCGGCGCTTTGAATTCGATTAAGGTAGGCGTTTTCGATATCGAAACACTCATGGTTTTAGCTGCCATCGGAGCTGGCTGTCTGGGAGCCTATTTTGAAGGAGCATTTCTCTTGTTCCTCTTCAGTCTCGGGCATACGCTCGAGCATCGTGCTATGGACAAGGCCCGCCACGCTGTTGACGCCCTTGCTAAGCTGCGGCCAACCAAGGCTCTGGTAAAGAAAGACGGTGAGCTTGTCGAGGTCGAAGTGAAGATGGTGAGCCGAGGCGACATCGTCGTCGTGCGTCCTGGCGATAGAGTTCCGCTTGATGGCACGATCAAATCGGGACAATCATGTTTGGATCAAGCCACCATCACCGGTGAATCTGTTCCTGTCTCCAAGCAGACCGGCGATGAAGTTTTTGCAGGAACGATCAACGTCGACTCCGCTCTGGAAGTAGAAGTAACGAAGTTGTCCGCCGAATCCATGCTGTCGAAGATTGTGAATATGGTATCGGAGGCGGAGGCACAGAAAGGCGCCTCGCAGAAGTTGGCAAAGCGCCTGGAGAAGATATTCGTTCCAATCGTTCTTGCTGCCGCTCCGGCACTTACATTGATTCTG